>CAMWPG010000119.1 GCA_947176075.1 uncultured Ruminococcus sp.
CTCTTGTTTTCTTCTATAGATAATTATTTTAATTAAGAATAAATTCTTATATAAGTGACATCTGCCCTGTATTTTCAGACGGAATATCACGGATTTGACTTGGCTTTTTTAATCCAAGATGCTCATAGGCAAGGTCGGTGGCACATCTTCCTCTCGGAGTTCTGGCAAGAAATCCAAGCTGCATAAGATAAGGCTCGCATACGTCTTCGAGCGTAACCGTTTCTTCTCCAAGTGCAGATGCCAAGGTCTCAAGACCTACAGGTCCTCCGTTATAGCCCTTGATTATCATTTCAAGCATTCTTCTGTCATTGCTGTCAAGACCTAAATAGTCTATTTCAAGTCTGTCAAGAGCGATCATAGCGATCTCCTTTGTGATCTCGCCGTTGCCCATGACATCTGCAAAGTCACGAACACGTTTTAAAAGACGGTTTGCAATACGGGGCGTTCCTCTTGCACGTCTTGCAATCTCCATTGCACCATCAAGCGAACATGGTATTTCAAGGATCATGCTGCTTCTGCGCACAATATCGCTAAGCTGCTCGGGAGTATAAAGCTCCAGACGCTGTATAACTCCGAATCGATCACGAAGCGGACTGGAAAGCTGTCCTGCTCTTGTTGTTGCTCCCACAAGTGTAAAAGGATTAAGATCTATACGCAACGAACGTGCAGAAGGTCCTTTTCCCATAATTATATCAATGGCATGATCTTCAAGTGCCGGATATAGTATTTCTTCCACAGAACGTGAAAGTCTGTGTATCTCATCAATAAACAAAACATCTCCGGTTTGCAGATTTGTAAGCAAAGCAGCAAGATCTCCAGGCTTTTCAATAGCAGGTCCTGTTGTGATCCTAAGATTTACGCCCATTTCTCTTGCAATAATTGCTGAAAGCGTTGTTTTTCCAAGACCTGGAGGTCCATAGAGCAAAACGTGATCCAGTACATCGCCGCGACGTTTTGCTGCTTCAATGTATACCGCCATATTTTCCTTTACTTTATCTTGACCAATATATTCATGAAGCGACTGAGGACGCAGTGATAATTCTACGTCGCTGTCCTCCGGCATATGATCCGGCGTTATCATTCTTTGTTCAAAGGACATATCGCTTGTTTCAATCATTTTTTTACCCCCATAAAGGATTTGTTATAAAATTTATTTTTTAGAACCTGTATCGATAGGTATTACGCGCAAATAGCCTATTATTGCAGGTTCTGACTTCCTATAAGCCTAAGTGTTTCTTTTATCATAGCCTCTGAGGACATATCCTTGTCAAGCTGCAAAAGCATTGGCATGATCTCCTCCTGAGAATATCCAAGCACCATAAGCGCAGACATTGCATCTCCAAGTGATGAATCGTCACGGCATACAACACTTTCTGAAAGCGCACTCCAATCAGAGTTCTTATTTTCCTTAGCAATTTTATCTTTAAGCTCCAGAACGATACGCTGTGCAGTTTTTGCTCCTATTCCCTTACTTTTAGTAAGAGTTTTGCTGTCTCCCGATGCTACTGTAAGAGCGAATCTGTCAGCAGACAGATCAGAGAGTATTGCAAGCGCTGCTTTGGGTCCTACACCAGACACTGATATGAGCATTTCAAAACAATGCAGCTCCTGCATATTCGCAAATCCAAAAAGTTCTGCTGCATCTTCACGAACTGATAGATGAGTATAAAGCATAACCTCATCTCCGACACTTCCGATATCTGAAAGAGTTACCTGTGTTGTACGACAGGCATATCCAACTCCTGAGCATTCAACTACAGCAAGACCGTTTATCTTCGAAATAAGCTTTCCTCGTACACTATATATCATACAGTTCTTGTCGATCTCCTTTCTGCCTCCTGCATACGCACTCCAGTTTTGGAGTGCCCATGACAAATAGCAATAGCCAAAGCGTCTGCTGCATCATCAGGCTTAGGTATCTGCTCAAGACGAAGTATTCTCCTTGTTAGATCCATTACCTGTTTCTTTTCAGCCTTGCCATATCCAACAACTGCCATTTTAACCTGCAAAGGTGTATATTCATAAAGCGGAATATTACGTTGTGCTGCACACAGAATAATAACACCTCTTGCCTGTGCTACATCTATTACAGTTTTTTGATTGCTTGTAAAAAATAAACGTTCCAGAGCTATACAATCAGGCTGCCATCGGCTTATAAGGAAATCAAGATCATTATAAATTGAAGTTAGCCTATCTGAAAATACTGATTCAGCTTCTGTTGTTATTGCACCATATTCAAGCGGTGTAAAATTCATTCCTGCATAATCCACTACACCAAATCCAACGATAGCATAGCCAGGGTCTATTCCTAATATACGCACCCTAACACCTCCTGCTCTGCCATTTACATTTACACATATGTTTTATTATATCATAAGTAATGGTATATTTTCAATAGCAATTCAAAAAAATATCTTGATTTCTGAAAAAAAAATGTGTATAATAAAAGAAACAAGTATTATATGAGAGGGTTATGATATGAATTTAAACGAAATACGCATACAGATTGACAAAATTGACAGAGAGATACTTGAGCTTTTTCAAAAAAGGATGAATCTTTGCAGAGATGTTGCTATCTATAAAAAAGAAAATAATCTTCCTATTTTTCAAGAAGAGCGTGAAGTGCAGATCCTCAACAAAATGGAAAGCCTTGCTGAGATTGACATGAAAGCAGGCGCTAAAGCCCTTTTCACTGTTATCATGGAAATAAGTAAGCAGCTGCAAAGGCAAATTATATCTGTTGACGAAAAAGTGCATGAATTTTTTTATCCTGATTTTGACAGTGCGGAAAATATAGGATGCCAAGGCTGTGCAGGTGCAAATTCAGAAACAGCTGCAAAGACTTTCTTCCCAAATCATGAGCCTATTTATTATCCTTCATTCCATCAGGTATTTGAAGCAGTAGAAAACGGAGAGATAAAATACGGCATACTTCCTATTTACAACAGTACAGCCGGATCTGTAACTCAGACATATGACCTTATGGGTGAATATAATTTCTTTATCACTGCCATGAATCATATAGAGGTTGCAAATTGTCTTGCTGTACGCCCCGGAACTAAAATAGAAGATATAATAAGAGTATATTCTCATCCGCAGGCGCTCTCACAATGTTCTGATTTTATAAAGAAAAATCACTTTAAAATAAAAGATTATGACAACACAGCAACTGCTGCAAAAATGGTGGCTAAAAGTAATGAACCTATTGCTGCTATATGTTCAGAAAGATGCGCACAGCTTACAGGGCTTGAAATTTTAAAGACACGCATTTCAAATGTACTGCCAAATTACACTCGTTTCATTTGTATAACTAAGGAAATCGAGGTTGCAGCGGAGGCTGATATTATTTCAGTAATGCTTACTCTCCCAAATGTTCCCGGTGCTCTAAGCAAGCTTCTTATGAAATTTTTCATTCAAAATATTGACCTTGTAAAAATAGAAAACCGACCAATTCGTGACGGCAGCTTTGATGTTGTATTTTACATAGATTTCAAGGGAAACATCCGTGACAAAAGCATATCACTTTTTATAACAGAACTTTGCAAGAGCTGTAAACAATTCAAGATCCTTGGCAACTCGATCTCATATTAAAAAGCAAACCGCAGGACAGCGTTTCAAGGCTTTCCTGCGGCTTTTGTTTTACTTATTTTTACTATTAGAGCTTCCGTACTTCTTTTCATATTCTCTGAGCATACGTATTTTTGCCATACGCATAGCAAGAGCTGTTACTGTTAGTATCACTACACCGCCGCCTATCATCCAGCCAAGCACTGCGTAGCTTGCACCAAAAATATCTGAATACGGTACAATTGCAGCTATAATATAATTATCATACTTATGATAACGCACCATTACTGTCTTACCTGAAATATTTTCATCAAACTTGCTCTTATTACGATGAAAACTTTCAGGATCTATTGAACAGGTCATACCTATCTTCTTCTTGTCAGTATGACTTACATAAGTAAAACTTTTAGCATCAATAAGAACAGTATCTCCATCTGAATAAAGCGGAAAATTCCTTGATACTGAATCAATAGATGAATTATCCATTAACATCATCAACGATTTTGCGTCATACTTTATTTGCAGCATATGTTTCTTATCAGAAAGCTGTGCTGCCGCTGCAATATACGGAACATCAGCCTCTGAATTCAGTATGGCATCATTATAATTGTTCTGACCCATATGTTCACGAAAAACAGGATCAATATCAATATACCCACCATATGTAGCCGTCGTAGCTATGACATCTCCATCATTTGTAAATACACTTACTTCTTCAGCATCAACAGCTACCCGAATCTCCTCCAGAGTAGATTCATTTTCTTCAAGTGTTTCAGCATCGGATATCATAACAGAAATAACTCGTGTTTTAGTACAATATTCATCAAGAAACTTTTTCTCAATAAGCTCTTCTGCATTTGAACCGTGCTCAAGATATGTAGTTATAGAATTTACGTTTTTGTCTATCTGTCGAACAACATCATTCCTATCAAGTACACTTACTGCATATACTGCCAGCACACACATAAGAACATAAGCTACTACCATAGTTATAAATATAAAACTATATGCACGTTTCAGAATTATTTTATCATGTGCATAGCTGAATTTATTTTTACGCATCGGCAAAATCCTTCATAACAGTAAATCCGGCATCTATATAAAGACCTGATTCTTTTGCAGTTTTCTCATCAAAACGATCTGCACCCTTCTGTGGCTTTGTACTGTCATAAATAAAAAACGGTATAGGGTCATTTGTATGAGTTTTAAGAGAAAGCGGTGTGGCATGGTCAGGCGTTACCATTACCTTGAAATCACCCATATTTCGGAGAGCCTCAGTCACAGGTCCGAGAATCTTTTCATCAATGATCTCAATTGCACGCACCTTATTCTTAACTTCTGCACGATGTCCGCATTCATCAGGAGCTTCGATATGAATATAAACAAAATCCTGACCGTTTTCAAATTCCTTAATCGCAGCCTGAGCTTTACCCTCAAAGTTTGTATCGATATAACCTGTAACACCATCAACCTCTACAACATTCATACCAGAGAACTTGCCTATACCCTTTAAAAGGTCAACAGCAGAGATCATTGAAGCTTTAAGTCCGTATTTCTCCTTGAAATCATCAAGTTCAGCACGAACACCTTCTCCCCAGAGCCAGATGCTGTTAGCAGGTTTAAGACCATTTTGAATTCTTGCCTGATTTATAGGATGATCTTTAAGAAGCTCATAAGACTTTTCCATAAGCTCCTGAAGCTTTTCAGCATTTTTACTAAGCTTATTCGGAAGATAATCACGCACTGGTCTTCCTGTAATATCATGCGGCGGTGTTAATCCTCCAAGCTCTGTCGTACCCTTATCCCATATAAGGCAGTGTCTGTACGCAACACCTGTATAAAAATGAAATTCTTTACAGCCGAGCTTATCCTCAATATACTCGATAAGCACACGAGCATCCTCAGTAGAAATATCATCTGCACAATAATCCACAAGAGTCTTATCCTCGTATGCAGCTTCATCACTTACAGTTACAAGATTACATCTGAGTGCAACATCTGTTTTTTTCATATCTATACCAATACTTCCGGCTTCTAATGGAGAACGTCCGGTATAATAAATCATTGGATCATAGCCCAGAACAGAAAGATTTGCAACATCACTGCCGGGTTTCATTCCATCCTGAACAGTTTTAACTAATCCAATCTTGGCAGTTTTGACAAGAGCGTCCATATTAGGCACATTCGCATACTCAAGCGGTGTTTTTCCTCCAAGCTCATCTATCGAATAATCAGCCATACCATCACATAATACAACAAGATATTTCATTTATTTTTCCTCCTAAAATATAAAATGCATTTCTGCACTTAGTTTACTGATACCTGTACATTATAGCACATCTTACATTTCTTGTCCAGTATATTCATTTT
>CAMWPG010000120.1 GCA_947176075.1 uncultured Ruminococcus sp.
GCTATAATATCGGCGGTGAACAAAGTGGTCATATTATCTTTCTTGATCATGCAACAACAGGCGACGGTCAGCTGTCCGGTGCTAAGATAATTGAGATCCTTGTCAATTCCGGAGTTAAAATGAGTGAGCTTGCTTCTGTTATGGAAGCATTCCCGCAGCTAATGCTGAATGTTAAAATAAAGCCAGAGCACAGAGTTGTATGGAAAGATGACGAAAATGTGAAATCTGTTATGTCATATTATGAGGAAAAGCTAGGTGATGATGGACGTATTCTCGTTCGTGAAAGCGGTACAGAGCCTCTTATTCGTGTTATGGTAGAATGCAAGGATTCAGTTTTGATGGAAGAAGCTTGCAGAAGCATAGCATCTGCAATCGAAGAATTTGTGCAGAAATAAAATGAAGGAGCGAGTATTTTGAGAGCAGCAAATCAGTGGAAAGAGTATCGTATTCTGGATACATCTTCACAGGAAAAATTAGAGATGTGGAACGGCGTTATCCTTATACGTCCCGATCCTCAGATTATCTGGCATACACCAAAGAGAATATCTGAGTGGAATATTGCAGATGGTCATTATACACGTTCATCAACAGGCGGCGGCAGCTGGATCTTTTCTAAAAAGCTGCCGGAATCATGGAAACTTCATTATGAACCACTGGAGCTTACCTTTAAGATACAGCCTACAGGCTTTAAGCATACAGGACTTTTTCCAGAACAGGCTGTAAACTGGGATTTTGCTGCGGATAAAATAAAAAACGCAGGTAGACCAATTTCTGTTTTAAATCTCTTTGCATATACAGGCGGTGCGACACTTGCCTGTGCGAAAGCCGGCGCAGCGGTGTGTCATGTTGATGCGTCCAAGGGAATGGTTCAGTGGGCAAGAGAAAACGCTGCTCTTTCTGATATGACTGATAAGCCTATAAGATGGATAGTTGATGATTGTGAGAAATTTGTCGCTCGTGAAATACGCAGAGGAAGAAAATATGATGCTATTATAATGGATCCACCGAGCTATGGCAGAGGCCCCGGCGGAGAGGTCTGGAAACTTGAGGACTGTGTATATGATCTTGTGAAGCTATGCTCAGGAGTATTAAGTGACGCTCCTCTTTTCTTCCTGATAAACAGCTATACAACAGGACTTTCACCATCTGTAATGGGTTACATACTTGGAAGCGTCCTTCAAAAGGATCTCGGCGGGAATGTGACCTTTGATGAGATCGGTCTGCCGGTAGAGCAGAGCAAAATGATACTGCCGTGTGGAAATACTGCTATATGGCAAAAGTAATAGGGCGATTTTTGAAAGGATATTTAGATAGCTATGAGTGTTCAGTTGATTGCAGAAAATTTATGCTTTTACTATACTGATGAAGACGGAAACAGGCTTTCAGGAGATGTACTGAAAAATATTTCTCTTAAAATAGAAAAAGGTTCTTTTGTTGCGATTCTCGGACATAACGGCTCAGGCAAATCAACGCTTGCAAGGCTATTTAACGGCATACTTGTTCCTATTTCCGGAAAAGTTCTGGTAAATGGTATTGATACAAGTGATGATGACAATATCTATGAAGTTCGCCGTCATGTTGGTATGGTTTTTCAGAATCCTGATAATCAGATAGTTGCAGCTATAGTTGAGGATGATGTTGCCTTTGGTCCTGAAAATCTGGGAATTTCTCCTAAGGAGATACGTGTGCGTGTTGATAATGCGCTGCGTGCAGTGGATATGTATGATTACAGGCTTCATGCACCGTCGCAACTGTCAGGAGGACAAAAGCAGAAGGTCGCTATTGCCGGAATTATCGCAATGCGTCCTGATTGTATCATTCTTGACGAACCAACAGCAATGCTCGATCCAAAGGGAAGAAACGATGTAATAAATACTATCCATATGCTTCATCGTGAATATGGACTCACAGTTGTGCTTATAACTCACTATATGGATGAGGCTGCAGAGGCTGAACGAGTTATTGTTATGGATAACGGAGAAATAATAATGGACGATACACCCGAAAAAGTTTTTACAAAGCCTGAGGTTTTACAAGCGGTCGGGCTTGATGTACCGCAAAGCACAGAGCTTCTATGGAAACTTAATATGTCAGGGATACCTGTTCCTATTAATGCGATAAATGAGGAAGATTGTGTGGATACTGTTATTAATTTGTTTACTTAAAAAAGGAGTTGGCAGTGATAATATTACGTGCGGAGGAACTTACATACCAATATAGTACGGGTACACCTTTTGAAAAAACGGCAATAGACCATGTGAATCTGGAGATAGAGGAGGGTGCTTTTGTCGGGGTAATAGGTTCTACTGGATCTGGCAAATCAACGCTGATGCAGCATTTTAATGGATTGCTAAAGCCTTCATCAGGACATATTTATCTGAACGGACAGGATATATGGGCTGATAAAAACAAACTCAGAGATGTACGATTTCGAGTTGGACTGGTGTTCCAATATCCGGAATATCAGCTTTTTGAGGAGAATGTATATCGTGACATAGCGTTCGGTCCTTCAAATATGGGACTTAATGACGCTGAAATAAAGCTGCGAGTTTATGAAGCAGCAGCATTTACAGGACTTACAGAGGAGCAGCTTTTCCAGTCACCATTTGCATTATCCGGCGGACAAAAGCGCAGAGCGGCTATTGCAGGTGTAATGGCAATGAAGCCAGAGGTTCTTATACTTGATGAGCCTACAGCAGGACTTGATCCAATGGGACGTGAAGAGATACTTGCTGAAATAAAAAAATATCACCAGAAAACAGGATGTACAGTTATGCTTGTTTCCCACAGTATGGAGGATGTATCAAGATATACTGATAAGCTTCTTGTGATGGACAAGGGTAAAATTTTTTGCTATGCTGATACAAATGAAGTTTTCAAATGTGCAGATGAGCTTGCAAGGATCGGACTTGCCGTTCCGGAAATAACACGTATATGCAACAGTCTTAGGAAAAAAGGTATCCCCTTGGATGAAAGTATTTATACTGTAGATGAAGCAGTAAGACAGATAGTTCATTATTATAAAAGCAAAAGTGGAGGTGATGTCTGATGCTTAAAGACATAACAATAGGACAGTATTTTCCGGGTGACAATCTTATTCACCGGCTTGATCCACGTTTTAAAATAGTCATGACGCTTTTGTATATAATAATGCTTTTTATGGGAGATGAGCTTTATTCTTTAAGCTTTGGTATAGTATACTGCATTGCTGCACTTGTCTTATCAAAGATACCTGTAAAGCTTTTCGGAAAAAGTATAAAGCCGCTGCTTCCTATTTTGATAATGACGGCAATTCTTGATATTATATTTATAAGAGAAGGAACGGTTTATTTTCAGGCAGGATTTTTTAAATTGACAGAGGACGGCGTTTTTACTGCTGTAAAAATGATAGTCCGCATTATATTTCTTATAATAGGTTCGATGCTGCTTACCTACACAACATCGCCTATACAGCTTACAGACGCTATAGAACGTCTTTTATCTCCGCTGAAAAGGCTTCACTTTCCTGTTCATTCTTTTGCTATGATGATGACAATTGCTCTTAGATTTATTCCGACACTTATGATAGAAACTGATAAAATAATTGCGGCACAAAAGGCGAGAGGCGCAGGATTTGATTCATCAAAGCTCAGAGATAAAGCAAAGGCACTTGTGCCAGTGTTGATACCGTTGTTTGTTTCAGCGTTTCGGCGTGCAGAGGAGTTGGCTACGGCAATGGAATGCCGCTGTTATAGAGGCGATATAGGACGTACAAAGATGAAATCCATGAACGCAGGCATCTGTGATATTGTTTCACTTACAATAACCTTTATTATGTTTTTTGCAGCAGCAACTGTTGCAGTTCTTTTTTAAATCGAGGTGTATTTATGGATTATGAAAATTCCTCAATTATCCCGGAACTTTCTTCTGAGAAAAAGATTCCGAAGATAGAAAAGCAACTTTATACAGATCAGGCAGATACAAAGAGATATCTGCTTTTGTCGTTTTTTATACCATGTATTTTGGTGGGTATGTGCTGGGCTTTTCTTGGGGTTCATCCGTTCGGAGACAGGCAGGTACTTGTGACCGATTTCTGGCATCAGTATTTTCCTTTTGCCAATATACTCCATGGCAAGCTTCAAAGCTTTTCTTCACTGTTTTATACATGGGAATCAGGACTTGGTTCGAATTTTATAGCTATGATGGCTTATTATGCCGCAAGTCCGCTAAATTTTTTGACTGTTTTTTTGCCAAAAGCTTTTCTGCGTGATGGCATTACATTCATATTGCTTATGAAAATAGGATTTGCAGGATTGTTTACTGCAATGCTGTTAAAGTATACATTCAGGCGAAATGATATATCTATATCATTCTTTGCTGTTATGTACGCACTGTGCAGCTACATTTTAGGATACAGCTGGAATACGATATGGATGGATACAGTGGCACTTCTTCCACTTGTAATGCTTGGAATGATTAAGCTTTTACGTGAGAAAAAATGTTCTCTTTATATAGCAGCATTGTTTTTGTCGCTTGTCTCAAATTATTATATTGGCTTATTCATATGTTTTTTCACAGTTCTAGCATTTTTTTGTGTCTGTATTTTTGAATGCAAGAAATTCGGGTATTTTATTTTGTCAGGATTTCGTATGCTTCTATCTACTGCTGTTGGAGCTGGACTTGGTGCGGCAATGCTTATTCCAGCGTGGTTTGCATTGCGGCTTACAAACAGTGCAGAAAATTCTTTTCCAATAGAGATCAGTTTTTATGAAAGCTGGCTTGATATACTTGCAAATATGACAGCATTTCGTGAACCAACCGTAAAAGAAGGGCTGCCTAATCTTTACTGCGGAATTATATGCGTAGTGCTTATGGGTATGTTTTTGCGTTCAGGCGGTGTGCGCATCAGAGAGAAAATTGCCGCAGTGATCGTACTTGCATTTCTCATTGTCAGCTGCAATATGAATTGCCTGAATTTTATATGGCATGGATTTCATGTTACAAATATGCTGCCTTATAGATTTTCGTTCCTTTTTTCATTTGTTATGATTGTTGTGGCTTATAGGGCGTTTGATCTTATAGTCTCAGGAAAAATAAAGCTTTGGGATGTGCTTGCTATGGCTGTTTTTGCGGCAGCATTCTTTATGATAACGTGGTTTTCGTCAAGAGATGCTGAGAAAACCAAAGCTATGTGGATAAGCCTTGCGATATCGCTTTTATATATTATCATAATGTTTTTATATGAAAGAAAGATAATAAAAAATGTTACTATGTGCGGGATTATCTCTGTCGTACTTTTATTTGAAATGTTTTTGCATACACGTATAAGCACAATTGCAGCGGGAACATCTGATTATATAAGTTATCCGTCTAAAAATGCGGAAGTTTCAGAGCTTATTTCAGAAATAGAGGAACATGAAAATGGTGCGTTTAGCCGTATTGAAATGGATACATGGTATACTTTGAATGACCCTGCTCTTTATTCATATAAAGGTGTTTCACAGTTTTCATCAATGTCAAACAGGAATGTTACAACATTTTTCAGAACTATGGGACTTCCCGGATCTGAGGCAGGAAATCGTTATTACTATGCGCTTAGCTCACCGATATCAAATATGTTCACCGGTGTAAAATATATTATTTCAAAAGATGGCTCTGTGCTTGATGATACCTCTCTTGAGCTTATATCATCTAAAGGTTCAGTAAAGGCATATAAAAATAAATATTCTCTTCCGATAGGCTTTATGACAGAGGAGAAAATATTATCTTATGATGGAAATTTGCATTCAAATCCATTTGAGGCTCAGAATGCGCTTTTTTCAAGTGCCGCAGGCATAAATGAGGATCTCTTTACGCCAATTGATGTTACTCACACTGCACATATAGGAATGGCTGAGGGCAGCGGAGGAGTATACCGCCGAGGATACGGCATTTACTC
>CAMWPG010000121.1 GCA_947176075.1 uncultured Ruminococcus sp.
TTCATTCTTTGTATGATACCATACACTTTGCTTTTCAAGTTTTTTAACTATAAAAGCAAGCTGATAGTTCGTGAAACGACAGATTTACTTATTTTGGACAAGATAAAAAATCCGCTCTGCGTAATGCAGAGCGGAAGTTTATTAAGAATATAATTCCGTGAGTTGCAATGTTAAGATTACGCAAATTCACTACCTAACAAAACCATCAGAAAATGAATTCTAATAGTAAACAACTATTCACGATAAAGACATGAAGAGACCCACAACGGTTTTGCATTTCTGTTCGTCTAAGTGCTATACTCTGTTATTGTCTCCCCACTCGCACATCATATCCAGTATAGGTATCAGTGACTTTCCTCGGTCTGTGAGAGAATACTCTACTTTTGGCGGTATCTGTGGATATTCTTCTCGGTGAACAAGTCCGTCCGATTCAAGCTCTTTCAGATTGTGGCTCAGTGTCTTATAGGAAATATCACCTATATATTTCTTCATCTCATTAAAGCGAACAATTCCAAATTCCATAAGAGTATAAAGTATCGTCATTTTGTATTTCCCGTTTATCAGCGATAAGGTATAGCTAAAGCCTGTACTTTCAAGAGTTTCATTTGTAATACAGCGTTTTGACATTTTCACACTCTCCTTTAGGTAAGTATATAACCTCAATGTGCGTACTTGACATCAGTTTTATTTGTGCTATAATTATAATACAAGTTAATGAAAAAGTCAACCCATGGAGGTGCTTTATGAAAATTTTTATTACTGGAACAGGCAGAGTGGCAAAATGTGTGATCGAAAAGCTGACGTCGGCAGGACATACGGTTTACTGCGGTTCTCGTCACCCTGATAACATTGTGGAAACAGATAATTGCAAGTCTGTCTTTTTTGATCTTCATGCTGAAAGAAATGATATAAAAAAACAGATCGACGGTTTTGATGCTATATATTTCCTTGCAGGCTCACGGGGCAAAGACCTTTTACAGACCGATGCTTTCGGTGCTGTAAAACTTATGCAGGCTTCGGAAAATGCAAGGATAAAGCGCTTTATAATGCTCAGTTCTATTTTCGCTCTTGAACCTGAACGGTGGGCACAGGAACAATCTTTACAGAAAATTACAAATTATAATATCGCAAAGTTTTTTGCCGATAACTATCTTGTAAATTGTACATCTCTTGACTACACGATTGTTCAGCCAACGGTATTGAAAGAAGAAGAAGGTACGGGTATGATAGAGGTCGATCCCGAACATGACGGATCTAATCCTATACCCGATGTAGCAGAGGTGCTTTGTTCTGTTCTCAAAAGAGAAAACACATTCAAAAAAGTTATCAAAATGCGTGGAGGTAACACGCCTATTGATACGGCTCTTGCCAATATTTAATTACGGAGGTATTCACAATGAGAAGAAATTTAGGTGTACAGCCTGCTCTGTTCCCCATGCCCGTGGTGATCGTTGCGGCTTACGGTGCTGACGGCAACATATGTGCTATGAATGCTGCATGGGCGCAGATCTGTGATATGGATAAGATAGCTTTGTTCATTGACGCTGACCACAAGACAACAAAGAACATTATGGAAACAAAGGCTTTTACGGTAAGCATTGCAGATGTGCCGAATATGGAAACTGCTGATTTCTTCGGTATCGCAACTGGCAATAAAATGCCCGATAAGTTTGAGCGTTCCGGCTGTCACGCTGTCAAGAGTGAGTTTGTCAATGCTCCGATCATTACCGAATATCCTGTCACGATTGAGTGCGAGCTTGCAGAGGAGATCAACACCGAGCATATGCACGCTATTGTCGGTAAGATCGTCAATGTGAGCGCAGAGGAAAGCGTTGTCGGTGACAAGGACAAGATACTCCCCGAAAAGGTCAATGCTCTTGTGTTCGATCAGTATCGCTCCGGCTATTTTGCTATTGGCGAAAAAGTCGGTCAGGCTTGGAACGCAGGCAAAGGACTTATGAATAAATAATAATTTTTTTAAAAGGAGAAATTTGTATGAATAAGATTTCACTTCCACAGGCATCAAAACTGACCTCGCCTAACCCCGTCACTCTCGTTTGCACACAAAAGCCCGATGGCAGCACCAACCTTGCCACGGTATCATGGTGGACTTATCTTTCCTACAACCCCAATATGATTGCCTATGCGATGGCAAAGACCTCATACAGCGGTGAGATGGTACGCAATAATAAGAAAGTAATTCTCACAATCCCAGGCGCAGCAATTGCCGATGAGGTAATGGGCTGCGGTATGTCCACAGGTCGTGATACAGACAAAATCGCTAAACTGGGAATTGAAATGCAGGAAGTACCGAATAGCGAAATTAAAATTCCGCTTCATAGCCGTGTGGCAATCAAGTGCAGCCTGAAAGAATTTATTGAAACAGGCGATCACTATTTGTATATCTGCAATGTAGAGGACGTTTATGGCAATGAACAGGAAGAAGCTGTTTTTGCATGGAACGGTTATTCTCAGATACGTCCTACAAAATAAGCATAAATCATAAATAGATGTAAACTTAATATAGACAAAAGAAATTCTCCGCAGGATAATGCTCCTGCGGAGAATTTCTGATTTGCTCCATTGTTATGATGAATATACCAAATATTTTACTCTTAAAACGTACAGATTAAGAGCTGTTTTAGCTATAAATTAACTTTCGCTTCATAAGTGATGAATCGTCTATAATAAATTGTACAGAAAAGATTAAGCCATGGTATAATAAAATAAAAAGGTGGTAAAAAATGTCAGTAAAAACAAAGAATTACACATAAGAATTCAAAAAGCAGATAGTGCAGATAGCAAAAAGCGGAAGGTCAGCGAACTCAATAGCAAAAGATTATGGGATATCAAAATCCAGTGTGACAAAGTGGGTGAGAGATTACAATAAATCCGGTTCATTCAAAGCGAAGGACAATAGAACTCCAGAAGAAAACGAGTTGATAGCGCTTAGAAAGCGAGTTAAAGAACTTGAAATGGAGGCTGATATTTTAAAACATACAGCGCTGATAATGGCACGAAAGTCGAAATAATCCTTGCAAACCGACATAAGTACAGTATCAGCGCAATGTGCAGAAAACTCGGAGTACCGAGAAGTCTAATTTATTACAAGAAAAAGACCAGAAAAATCGACAGTGAACTTGAAAATGCAGTTATTGAGATCTTCAGAAAAAGCCGAAATAATTACGGTTCAAGGAAGATAAAAATTGAACTTGCCAAGAGAAACATCATTGCTTCAAAGCGGAGAATACGGCGAATTATGGACAAATATAGTCTGGTATCAAATTACACGATCAAACAGGTCAAGATTCATAAAACATCATGTAATGAAGAAAAAATCGATAATAAAGTTAACAGAAAATTTAATGATCGAGAGCAGCTGGAAGTGGTAATAAGCGATCTTACATACGTCAGAGTGAGAGACAGATGGTGTTATATCTGCATTTTGACCGATCTGTTCAATCGTGAGATCATCGGATATTCGGCAGGAGCACATAGAGACGCTCGCCTTGTGTATGATGCTTTTCTAAGCAGTAATGTAAACCTTTCTAAAATAAAGATGTTTCATATCTACAGAGGAAATGAATTTAAAAATCAGCTGATCGACGAGCTTATCGATGCTTTTGAAATTACAAGATCATTGAGCCATAAAGGCTGTCCTTACGATAACGCTGTTACCGAGGCAACTTACAAAATTTTCAAAACAGAATTTATTATGAATAAAACTTTTGATTCCCTTGATCAATTAAAATCAGTTCTCGCTGATTACGTTTATTATTTCAACAATTACCGTATTCACGGCTCTCTCGGTTATCTTTCTCCGGTTCAGTTTAAATCTTCTTACACGGCTAAATAATTTCTGTACTATTTGGGATTGACAATTCATCAAAGACTGTCTACCAAGTTTCTACCAAAAAACTTCGATTTCAGTGATTTTTTCAAAACTGCGCTGTTACGCATTTTTCTTCATTTTACCGTCAGAAATGCCGATTTTACAGTAACTTGATAACGGTTGGCGTTAGATTATGATAATTGACGATAAATTAGTGATACTATACCACACTATCTAAAAAATGGGAACATTTTATACTTTTGTTTGCGTAGCTTTTTGTTTATCCCTATTATATTAGATTTCCTCGAAAACTTCCAAAGCACCATCTTCCTTGCCTTTTTTGCGCTGTGCCTCGTGCCTCTCCCTTGAATTACACAAAGTAGTGCAGCTGTCGAGTCTCTTTGATAAGCACAAAATATTCTGCGAAATATGTCACCTCTAGTTTTCGAGGAGATCTATTGGAATAAACCACTATATATTCTCTCTTATGTGCAGACAGATAGATTATTATCTATTGAATGAGCATGCGTTTCAATAGACAGAGATCAAATACATCAATTCTTCCGTCCTCGCAAAGATCTGCGGCTTTCCAATTGGAAAGCTTTGTTCCTGGCACAGCTAACAGCCATTTTTGAAGTAAAACAGCATCTGCAATTGATATTTTGGAATTTCCGTCTATATCTCCAAGTGTATACCAATCTTCACCATATATATCATAATATTCTGAAAGCCACTGATTACGCTTACTTAGCCAGTTTCGGAGATACTCAACATTTTCAAAATAATTAGAATCAGGAGTTCTCATGTACGTACTATAGATAGCTGTAATATTCCAGTCGGTATCATCAAAATTTCGTTGAAAAACAGGATAATATTTCTCAATCATAGTATCTATAACGCCGTATTGAGCATACATATTTTTAATATGTTCAAAATTTTCAACGTAGATGTGGCGAACAGCATTCTGAAAATCACGACATTGAAGCAGATATTTATAAAAATGACAATTATCACAGTAAAGGTTTGAAGTATCAAGACAAAGCTGATATTTTAAACTAAAATTTTTGTTGAGATTTCCTGCTGTTAAATCATAATCCCATGGTGGTCCTGCATAGATAACTCCATTTTTGTAATAGAAAAATGCAGAACTCCATCCGAAATCTACATTCTTAAAAATCTCGTTTATCAGATAATATTTTGCAAATGAATCAACATCAATAATCTTTTCAATTTCCTCAAAATTACACGTCTTTATTACTTTTAAAGCATCAGTAAGCTTTTGCTCTATGTAAAGCCTTTGTTCTTCTGAAGTAATATCGGGAGATTTTATCTCAAATCGAAGTTCATCAGCGTTTACGTAAGAGGCGTCTGAATCTATACGGCTTTTTTCATATTGAATGAGAAAATCTGCCATTCCGTTATTGCTGTCAACATCTATATTGACCCTTGATAGCCCGTCATCAACAGGTTCTGTGAGTTCATAACAGCCACGGTAAACTCCATCAAGCCAAAGTTCAGTATAGTAGTGATCTGATGTATATGGAATGCCAATTTTTTGTGAAAGGTCAAGTACAAGCATATTTCTGAGGAATGTCGAGTCAAAGCAACTTGCAAGAAGCACCCATTTTTTTGCCTTTCCCATTCCGAGAACGTTCTGTTTGGAATCGAATTTTATATTATATGGTTTCTTTTCTGCATTAGCAGTAGTATTGCCACGAACTCTGATTTGTCCGCTTTCGTGAATTATTTGACCATCGGTATTAACAATAGTAATATCTGCTGTAACATAGCCGTCTTTTTTGACAAGGGAAAGCCCAACATTATTTATTGTGTTTATGTAAATTTTTGGTACTTCTCCTACTTCAAAATTCGTATTATTAGAAAGTTTATCTTCATTTACATCAGTACTTGAAGCTTTATAAGAATTTTCCGAATTAAGATATCCGTACGTATTAATTGTTTCTTCAATGATATTTGTATCTATATTTTCCTCTGAATTTGCTTGAAGCATGGAAAT
>CAMWPG010000122.1 GCA_947176075.1 uncultured Ruminococcus sp.
ATATAATAATAAATAAGAGAGGAGCGAGAGAAATGATTTATGCAGTAGGAAATCAAAAAGGCGGAGTTGGTAAGACTACAACAGTTGTAAATCTTGGAGCATGGCTTGGAGTGCATGGAAAAAAAGTTTTATGTGTAGATATAGATCCGCAGGGAAATACAACTTCAGGTTTTGGCATAAAGAAAAGGGAACTTAAGAGATCTTCTTATGACGTAATAGCAGGAAAAGCGAATATTACAGATGTAATAATAGAAACACAATTTGAAGGAGTATCAGTACTTCCTGCAACGGATGATCTTGCAGGCTGTGAAATAGAGCTTAGTCATTCTGACAACAGAATAAACAGATTAAAAATGCAGCTTCTGACTTGTAAAGACAATTATGACATAATATTGATAGATTGCCCTCCGGCATTGGGGCTGCTTACTCTTAATGGATTGACAGCTGCTGATGAAATGATAATACCAATGCTTGCTGAATTTTATGCATTGGAAGGATTATCACAGCTTACAAATACTTTGAAAATAGTTAGAAGCAGTTTTAATTCATCGCTTAAAATTGCAGGAATATTATTCGTGATGTTTGATCAGAGACTAAATGTGTCAAAGCAAGTGGAGGCAGAGGTAGAAAAATATTTTCCGGGAAAGGTATTTAAAACAAAGATACCAAGAAATGTTCGTCTGTCAGAAGCACCCAGTCACGGTAAGCCTGTTATTTATTATGATAGATCTTCAAAGGGAGCAGAAGCCTATGAAGAGCTTGGATATGAGCTTTTGAATGAAGAACGGCCGAAGAAAGAAAAAAAACGTTTATTTTTTGGAAAGAAAAAGGAGACATGAATTAGTAATAAGTGAATGAATGAGTAAACAGGAGGTGCAGAATGGCAAAGGGAGGACTTGGCAGTGGACTTGATTTTTTATTTGATGATAATGCAGCAGATGTTCAGGTAAAAAAAACGGTTAGAATGGCAGAAATAGAACCTAACAGAAGCCAGCCAAGAAAGAACTTTAGTGAGGAATCAATAGCAGCGCTTGCAGATTCTATTCAGCAGTACGGTATATTGCAGCCTATTTTAGTAAGACCGAATGACGGTGTATATCAGATAGTAGCAGGAGAACGTCGGTGGAGAGCTGCAAGAATGCTTGGACTTGATGAAGTTCCGGTAATAATCAAGGAGCTTACAGATCTTGAAACGATGCAGATCGCTCTTATAGAGAATCTGCAAAGGGAGAATCTTAATCCAATAGAAGAGGCTATGGGATATAGAGAACTTATGGAAACATATGGAATGACGCAGGATAACGTTTCCAAAACAGTAGGCAGATCGAGAAGTACAGTAGCAAATTCTTTGAGGTTATTGCAGCTTGATGATGAGATACAGGCGTATATTGAAAGCGGAAAATTGAGCACAGGACATGCAAAGGCACTTTTATCAATAACAAGTCCTGAGCTTAGGAAGAAAACAGCTGAAAAAGCAGCCAGAGGAATGCTTACAGTAAGAGCAGTTGAAAGAATAGCAGCAGAAGAAGCATCTATCGAACCAGAGCCATATGTTCCGGATGCAGCTACAAATAATTATTTCAAAGAGGTAGAACTCAGCTTGGCAGAAAGTCTTAAACGAGGAGTAACTGTTAAGTACGGTCAGAATAAAGGCACATTGACGCTTGATTTTTATGATGAGGAAGACTTAAACGCTCTTGCAGAAAGACTTACTTGGTAACATTTTATACATATATAGAAAGGAATATAAACAATGATAGATATTAAATGGATAAGAACAAATCCTGAGCTTGTAAAGGAAAATATAAAAAAGAAGTTTCAGGAAGACAAGTTTGCACTGGTAGATGAAGTAGTGGAGCTTGATAAGCAATTCAGAGAAACAAAGGTAGCCTGTGACGGACTTAGGAATCAGAGAAAAACAGTCAGCAAGAAAATAGGCGGACTTATGGCACAGGGCAAGAAAGATGAAGCAGAAGCAATAAAGGCTGAGGTAGCGGATTTAGGAAATCAGCTTGCAGAGAAGGAGACACTGGAAACAGAGCTTGAAGGAAAGATAAGAGAAATAATGCTTGTGATACCGAACTTTATTGATGAATCAGTTCCTATAGGCAAGGATGACAGTGAAAATGTAGAGGTAGAGCGATTTGGTGAGCCATTTGTACCAGATTTTCCAGTACCATATCATGTAGAAATAATGGAAAAGCTGGGTGGTATAGATATAGATTCAGCCAGAAAGACAAGCGGAAATGGTTTTTATTATCTATGCGGTGATATTGCCAGACTTCATTCTGCAATACTTTCATATGCAAGAGATTTCATGATAGGCAAGGGATTTAAGTATTATATTCCGCCATTTATGATAAGAAGCAATGTTGTGACCGGAGTTATGAGCTTTGCAGAGATGGAAGGCATGATGTATAAGATAGAAGGAGAGGATCTTTATCTTATCGGTACAAGTGAGCATTCGATGATAGGTAAGTTTATTGATACGATCGTTCCGGAGGAAACTCTTCCGCAGTGTCTTACAAGCTATTCTCCGTGTTTTCGTAAGGAAGTAGGCGCACATGGAATAGAAGAAAGGGGTGTTTACAGAATACATCAGTTTGAGAAGCAGGAAATGATAGTGGTATGTAAGCCAGAGGATAGTATGGACTGGTTTAAGAAGATGTATGAGAATACAGTAGAATTTTTCAGAACACTTGATATACCGGTAAGAACTCTTGAATGCTGCTCAGGCGACCTTGCTGATCTTAAAGTAAAGAGCATAGATGTAGAAGCATGGTCACCGAGACAGAAGAAATATTTTGAAGTAGGAAGCTGTTCAAATTTGGGTGATGCACAGGCAAGAAGACTTGGAATCAGAGTAAAGGCAGAGGATGGAAGCAAATATTTTGCGCACACTTTGAATAATACAGTAGTAGCACCTCCGAGAATGCTCATAGCATTCCTTGAGAATAATCTGAATGAGGACGGCAGCATAAGAATACCGGAAGCATTACAGAGATATATGTTTACAGACAAGATTGAAGTGGAATAAATTATAATAAAAACGACTGTTGCTTTTATTGCAACAGTCGTTTTTAATTCAATGCAACATCGTTAAAGATCATTTGACGGTTTTTATGGTATTGCTTAAAATATCAGATTAAAGCTTATCCACTGTTCAGGTTCAGTCTGCACCTGAATTTTTATATTATTCTGATCAGCAATACTCTTAGCAATGGCAAGACCTAAGCCGTAACCGCTTTGAGCAGATCGGGATGAATCACTTCTATAAAATCTTTCAAATATTTTTTCTTCTTCGCCTTTTTTAATTCCAATACCGGTATTATAAATTTTGAGTATTTTTTTGTTATTCTCAGTTTTAAGCTGAATCTTTATAGTGCCATTTTCATTGCTATATTTAAATGCGTTATCAATGAAAATACCGATCATTCTGCGGATTCGCTCAGTATTTCCAAAGAATTCTATATCATTCTTAAGATCTATTAGAAATGTTTTATTTTGCTCAAATGCTTGACATTCAAAGGGGAGAGCAACGTTTTCAACAAGAGAACTTATATTAAATCTTGAAGCAGCAATATGCTGATCTGAATAGGTTATTTTAGTAAGATCAAGCATTTCCTGAACCAATATCCTCATTCTTTCAGTTTGACTTTTTATATAAGATAGCCATTTATTTTCGCCTATCTCATCAGACAGAATATCGGCATTTGCAGAAATAACAGTAAGTGGGGTTTTAAGCTCATGACCGGCATCGGAAATGAATTGCTGTTGTTTTTCATATGAGATCTGCATAGGACGCATAGCTCTTTTGGTAAGCAGCTTTGTAAGAATGAATACTATACCTTCCATAAGGATAAAAACTACAGCACTTACAAAAAGCATTGTTTTCATCATATAAATATCAGATTGTCTGTCAGAGAATACTACTATAGTGCCGCCTGAATAATCTTTTTTTACATATTGAAGTGAGTTATAATAGCCGTCATGTTTTGCTTTTTTATTTATATTTTCGATAAGTTCGGTACAATTTTCAACGGTATAATCATCATTGCCGCGAACATCAGTAATTGTGCCGGCAGTATCAATATAAACAATAAAATGGTCAATAGCAGAAGATGAATTTATTTTAGGCGGTTCATGTCCTTTTATATTTTGATCGAATACTTTTTTATGTATAATTCTTGATTTGCTGATATTTTCCTGTGTATTTATCGAATTATTGGAAGCAGAAACAGCAGTAGTTGTAGTAGTTGTATTAATATTAGATTTTGTTGTAACTAAAACAGAGCTGTCAGAATATTTTTCCATAGAATAAGCTGATATTTTTGATGCAAGAAGCCTTGTGAAACTAAGCTTTTTAGGAGATAATATAGCTGCTCCATAATTACGGTATTTACTGTCACTAAAATCATAGTCACGTCGATCATCAGAATATTCATTGCGGTCATGCTCAGGACGCCAATTCCAGTTATAGTCAGTCTCAGGTGGATTATATGGTTTTGTACGATCATCTTCCCAATGAGGCGGAGGAGGCATAGTACCAGACTGATTGTTTCCCCAAGGCGGTATATCATTTTGCGTTTTGCTTGTACTTACAGTAGTAGTAACAGTTTTTGTATAGTTTTCAGAGGATATAGTATCACTATATGATGGGGATGATGGTTTAACAGTAGTTACAGTAGTTTTTATTGTTTGAGCTGATGTATAAGTAGTTGTTGATGCAGTTGTTGATGCAGCCGTTGTATGGAGTTGTTTTTCTATTCCGGAAAATTCGTCATAGGGCGGCGGTTCATTATGTTTATCTTTAGGCGGCACTAAAATATATATTTCCGTTTGAGCTATCTGATTTAGAAGCTCTTTGTTGCTGTTATATGTAAGAGCTGCGGTGATAATATTTAGTGCACATAGAGGGATAATAAGCATCAGAGTAAGCATGGTCATGGTAATTTTAATGAAACTGTTGCGAACACGCTTTATCATATTTTTTCCTCCAGATAATAACCAACGCCACGAGCAGTATGTATAGTTGCTTTAGAATTTATAGACTGTATTTTTTTTCTGAGAAATGAGATATAAACTTCGATATTATTATATTCCACATCACTTTCAAATCCCCATATTTTTTCAATAAAGCGTTCTTTTGTTATTATTTGATTAGGATTCATAATAAGAATTTCCATTATCTGATATTCTTTAAGACTGAGCTTAACACTTTTATCCTTAAATGAGATCATATATGTATTTTTATTAAGAGAAAGTCCGTGAAATTCATAAGCGTCAACATTCACCTCACCAGTTCGCCTTGTAAGAGCACGTATGCGGGCAAGAAGTTCACCGGTGATAAAGGGCTTAGTAAGATAATCATCAGCGCCGCAGTCAAGACCGCTTATTTTATCATCAATATCAGATTTTGCAGTAAGGAGCATAACCGGAGTAGATATCTTACTTTTTCTTAGAAGTTTCAGAACCTGTAATCCATCCATTATCGGGAGCATAATATCAAGAATAATACAGTCATAAAGTCCGGTCAATGCGTATTCAAGACCGTCTTCACCGTTATATACAGCATCTACATTATATTGATTACGTTTTAATATTTCTGTCAAGGCATCTGACAGAGCGATTTCATCTTCAACAATTAAGATTTTCATAATAAATATCCTCCATTATTTAATTTTTACAGCATCTAATATGTATGATTATAAAT
>CAMWPG010000123.1 GCA_947176075.1 uncultured Ruminococcus sp.
CCTGTGAATTCATAACTTTCAGCAGTTTCAGTGATTTCCTTGCCTGCGATAGTCATTCCCTTGAGATCAATAGCATTTTCATCTTCGTCAACACCGCTGATTACAAATGTTGCCTTACCGCTTTCAATCTTATTACCGCCCATATCACGCTTGCTTATTTTGATAGATAGGATATCATCGCTAAGTATGATTGTCTGTTTATCTCTCGTATAGCCGGCAGTTCCAGCTACAGCGTTTGTAGAAGATTTTGTTATAGCACCATTAGAAATAGTGAATGTGTACTCTTTAATAACTTTACTATAGCCTCCTGGAGCAACAGATTCAACAAGCTTATAATCACCGTCTGGAAGTCCCTTGATAACAGCATCTTCGCTGCCGGAAGTCCACACGATCTGATTTTTAGCATTAGGCAGATTTGTACGTTCACAGCCTTCAAGCTTAGCCTTAGAGATATCTGCATTTTCACCAACAGCTGTCAGTGTCATTGTTGCGCCTGGAAGATTTTTTCCACTGAGATCAGTTTTCTTAATAACGACAGCCTTTATCTCAGTATTTGATACTGTAATCTTTCCATCCTTATAAATTGCATTATCAGAAGATGTAGTTATCTTCTTATCATTCTTTATTGTAATTGTAATAGGTTGGAATGGCTTATAATTTTCAGGAGCCTTGGTTTCTGAAAGAATGTATTCACCATTTGGCAAACCTGTAAACTTAATGTCCTTATCTGTAGTTTTCCAAGAAATAGTATTCGGTGACTCTGCAGTTGCAAGAGTAGCTTCTCCATCAGCAGTAACCTTTGTAAGATCAAGACCGCTTATAGTCGGCTTTTTCAGTGTGAGTTTAAGTTCTACGTTAGGTAGCTGTTTTTGAGTAGCAGCATCAATCTTACTGAATGTAATATCATTTTTATTGACCTTATCAGTCATTGTAATAGTAAGATCATCAGCTTTTACAAATTTCTTTTGCTCAGCATCATAAACATGAACTACAAACTGATTATTTGCAGTGTCTCTATTGATGTAGAAATAAATCGGATCTGCCTTAGCATAACCAGCAGGTGCAGAAACTTCTTCCCACATAAAAATTTTTGAGCCTTCATCCCAGTCAACATGAATATCAGCCTGACCCTCATACCAATTCATAGTCAGTGAGGTATTACCATCATCATCTACCCACATACCTTCTTCATCTGTGAATTGAGGATCGGATAGCGGCGTGATTTCGCCTGTTGCTTTGCCTGTAGCCTCATCAAATGTTTCTACAGTTGAAAGCTTAAATTTCTTTGAAACAGCGATTGCCTTTCCTTTTTCATCAACTTTTTTCAGTACAAGTGATCCAGCCTGCGTATTCTCAAGCTCTATAGCAACCTTACCCTTGTCATTATCGATAGAAAAACTATCACTGCATGAATCAGCATATTTAGATTCCATTTTTTCAAAGTGATATACAACCTTCGAGAGACTGTACTGACCCCATTCATTTACCTGGAACTGAATATTCTTTCCTTCAAGATCAGCAGCAGTCATACCGCCTAAATCAAAAGTGTTGTAATAAAGACTTCCGTCCTGTTTAATCTCACTTGCAGGGAGCTTAGAATCCCAGCCACAGCCAGCCCAGAAATTATGCTGTGCACCACCTGAACCATCAACATAAACATCAATGCTATTCAAAACATGAGCTGATGATGGGAATGCAGCAGATATATTCTCAAGTGTTACCTGATTGTCGCTTGCGGCTATCTCTACATCTTGCAAATCCAATGTAACAATGCCATCATACACATCATTATATGTAATGCTAAACAAGTTTACAACATTAACATCAGATTCTGAATAATTAGCAGGAGCCGCAGTTTCAACAAGTGCATAAACACCTATTTCCGGGCGCTCGTCAAACGACCAAAGAGCACCTGTATCTGTATAAGTGTCTAATACAGTATAATCAGTAGCCGCATCAAGCTCATCAAGCTTAAATGTTTCTACAGAATCAGCCATAAGCGTATCGATTTTTGCAATACCTGCATCTGTAAGCTTTATAAGCGTAAGCTCTGCACCGGCAAGTTTTACTTTACTACCGCTGTCAATCTTTGCAATGCTGAACGACGGCTTTTCAACGTCAACCATTTTAATTACACGTGAAGATTCATCTGAAATGTCTGTCTTAGTCCAGCCATTAAGATTTTCAATCTTGCCTTCACCATTGAATGTTGGCATTGTAAGAGCACTGTCATTTGCAGCAGAATTTGAATAAAGATATATCTCTTCTCCATCCTTCATAAGGAAGAAATAGATCCAATCTGCAAGTAAATATCCAGACGGAGGATCAAGTTCTCTTATAGTGTAGATATTTTTGTAAGAAGTGCCTTCCCAAGGGAGTGCTGGTGATTCAATAACAAGTGTCTTTAAATCTTTACCAATAGAAAACGGCTTCGAATTTACGCCAGTAAGCCATACTTTTGATCCCTCAGAAGTAACTGCGGTGAAGCCGCCGGCGTCAAACATCGTTGGCGATTTGTACGTACGATTTGAAAATCTAATTCTCGCATTAGAAACAGCATTGCCATTTTCGTCTACCTTCTTAAATGTCAGTGCCTCTTGGTTGGTAATTTCAAGCTTGCCAATATTTTCATTTGCACTGAAATTTACATGTGCATTTACAGCCTTACCGTCGATAATAACAACGCCCTCATCTGTACCATCGCCTGTAAAATATACAACTACATTGTCATCTATAGTCTTACCATTCTCAGTAGTATACTTGCATGTAAACTTAGTTGTAGGTTTAGCGAAAGCAACATCACTGAATGTTGCAGTGTTTCCTTCAACAGTACCATTTTTGTCACCCATCACAGCAGATTTCAGTTCGGGAACAGTTACGGTTACAGTACCGTTTGCAGGATCTACCTTATAAACACTGTCATCTACCTTGTAGATATTTTCTGAAATTGTGGTTAGATCAGCCTTTGCTGTCATTGGTACTTCATTTTTTGTAGCAACATCTGTAAATGTATTGTCCTTATATACCTTTATTTCAGCATCTGAAGAGTAAGTAATGCTAACCGTAATATCCTCAATAACAGGTTTACCTTCATAGTCTGTCTTGTCTTCATTATACTTATAGTACTTATTATTCTCTTCTGAACCAATAACTACTGTAGCCGCAGCAGCATCTGAACTGTCCGCACTTTCATTTTTATAATAAACGTAAACAGAAACAATATCAGATGGTTTATTTTCTGTACTACAAACAAGATCGGTTATAACAGCGGAATCAACAGGTAGATCGATTATCTGTTCTTCACCAGCTGTATACTCCACCTCATAATCATTAAGCGGTTTATAATCTGCACCTGCTACAAACACTTTACCGGAAGAAGAACCGTCTACTTTTATAGAAATCATTTCAATGTTTTCCGTGCTTGTAAGCTTAGAAAGATCAATTTTCCACCAATATTTGTCTCCGCTTATCTTAACAACATCTCTGCTGATTAGTTTAAACATATCCTCTGAATCAGGGTCTTCAGCTATTGCATCAAGATATTGAGCATGAGTATATACATCAGGTATGATACGTGAGCTCTCACCTGTCTTAATAGTTTCCTGTGCAGCATCAGATTCAATAACTTCAATGTAATATTCCTTATCCGAAATTGAATAGCCGTCAGGAGATGCAATTTCCTTAATAACGAATTTACCTGTACCAATATCAAAGGTATTTGTATTCTCTTCAGTTATAAAGCTGTCAACCTTAGTAAGCTTAAGATTGCCTTTTTCGTCCTTTACAACATTTCCTTCAGAATCTGTTTTTACAGAAAAGATACCTATCTCAGCACCCGGAAGAAATGTCTCTCCATCCTCTTTAAACTTGTCCAGTTCAAGCGAATAGGACGCATTCATGCCGAGAATGTCGATAGGACCCAAGAAAGGTTTATAACCGAACTCCAGACCGCCTTCAAATGACTTTGCAACAAGAGCACCTGAAAGGTGTCCTTTACATTCTTTATCAGAAGTTACATCTGCATTAGGTGCAAGAATTGAACCGTTGAAGTTACAGCCGATTTCTACACTTAAAGCGTCTGGGAAGTTATACAGTATTCTTGAAGAATCAGGGTGATTATTCGACTCATACGTACCCGTATTATGAATTGCATCACCATTGATAGTAGTCTTTTTTGTCTTTCCAGCTGAGCCTATGTTAATAGCAGTATCATCACAGCTTACTATCATATATGCGCCGTCAGGAATATTCACATACTCAATATTGACGGCATTCTGAAAATCAGTAAAATCATCTACCTTAAAATAAATTACCTTTTCAGTACAGCCCTCGCCTGCATCAAATGTGATAGTGTCACCATCTGGTGTAACAGATCCTGTCATCGGCTTTGACATTACCATTGAAGAACGATTAGCTATAGTAGCAAATTGTGCATCAAAAAAAGCTGCATCAAATGCACTGGACTGATAAAAATGAGCAAGCTCATCTCCATTGCCAACACATTTACAATCTTCGCTATAAGGAACCTCATTGCCATTGTAATCGTCCATGTGAAATGAATCTTCAAGGCTAAAATTACTGCCTACAGCAATGTTTTTCCATTCATAAAGTCCATTTTCAGCAACAGCATAGTCTCTATATGCTCTTGTATGAACTCTATGTATATGCTCTCCTGCGGTAATTACATTGGCAAAGTTAGTTACACCCCTATACTCATCGAGGTCTTCAAGCGGAGTACCTGTACCATAGTCTCCTGAACCTGCCTGGTAATTGTACTTATTACCCTCAGGAGGGTTAAATTCAAAGTTACCCTTTACAGCAGTACGTCCTTCCGAGTCAGCAGCAGTAGCAATCATATTGCCATTAAGAAATACTGAAAATTGGCTGGCAATACCAAGAAAATATTGTGAATTGGCATTGTCAATTACATCAGCTACCGATGCCGCTCCACTTGTAAGCGGATGATTGTGACCTACCAAAAGATCTACATCAGTTATCTCTGTATTATCTGTACTTGACAGATTAGATACAGGATTGCCAACTGTGCAGCCGTTAGTCACTTCCGCAGACGCATTAAGCGATGGCAGCAACGGTACAGCTTGAGCGGCAGCAACAAGAGCCGCTGTAACCGTACTCAGGAAACGATTCCTTTTCGTTTTCATAAATAAAGCCTCCTTATTTAATTTTAAAGTTGCTAAATAAAATGTATCTCTGTACAAATGGGAGCGATTTCTAACAAAAGCGACCCCAAAGCCATACCAAAAAACAGAAAATACATTTTTATTAAAACAACAGTTTGCAGATACACTGATATATTATTGTGCGGTTAACATATCAGACACTATGTATTAGTGTTTTCCCACTGTATACTGTTATTCAATTATATTATATCATATGACTAACTTTTTGTCAATGATTTTTTTTGAAACCAGTCATATTTACAGCCTTACAAAGAGCAGTCTAAAAAATCACTTTATATTATTTAATGTGTATCTCATGTATTTTAAGGGCAGCCGACAAAAATAGATTTTCATATACTGTGTTTATTATACACGGAAATCAATAATCACGGTATATCAACAAATTGCAATTTATTATATAAGCCAAACTGATTTTATGAGCATCCTTCTTTTTACATAGAGATATTTTTTGATACAATTGACTTTTTTAATAAAATAAGTTATAATGCAAATACAGATATAC
>CAMWPG010000124.1 GCA_947176075.1 uncultured Ruminococcus sp.
ACATTCCATACTGATTGAAGTGCTTTGCCAGTTTTTTCAAAATATATTGCAACGCGACTCTTCATATTTCCAGCGGCATCACCCATTTGTGACATACCAGTTTGAATATGTTCGAGCATATTATGGAATAGTTCAAAACCCGGCATTTTGAAATTCTTTGCGATAGTAGTAATGAAATTTTTAATAGCAGTTGCAGCAGTCTTGATAAAATTTACAATTCTTTCCAAAACCTTATTGAAGATATCTGTTTTGTCAATGGTCTCATCCAGCTTTACAAGCCACTCGCCGAAAGAACCGGTTATACCTAAAATACTTCCACCAAGTTTACCGACACCACCAAACAAAGAACCTACGGCTTTACATACTGCTGAGAAAGCTTTTTTGACAATATCTATAACGGCGAATAAACCTTTAAATGTACTTTTAAGATTTTTTGAAGCAGTTTCACTTAATTTGAATCGCTCAGTAAGTTTACGTAGGTTTTCCGTAAACTCATAAAGCTGTTGTGCTGTTATGGGAGGGAATATCTCTCGGAATGCCTCTTTTATGGGTTTGATAACAGAAGCAACACCTTCAAAAGAGTTTCGCACAGCTTCTATCAGAGCAGTACGTCCTCCAAGATCTTTCCATCTCTGAAGTATTTCGTTTCTTGCATTAGCTGAATCGTTAATAATACCGCTGAATACATCGCTGACTTCCGTAAGAAGTTCTTTTGCTTCTTCAAAGTCACCAATAATGATTTCCCAACTCTGAGTCCAGCCCGATTGTGTTGCTTCTTCCAAAGTATCAAATAACTGAGTAAAAGTCTTGACCTTCGTTGCCGCATCATTTGCGGTTTGTCCCATTTTGATAATGGAAGCGATTTGTTTTTCTGTATAACCCATAGTACGAAGCTGATCTTCATTTAAATCACCAGTAAACTTAGAAAGAGTTTCAGTAAGAATATTAGAAGTCAACCAGCCTTTTTGCAATGTTTCTCGGAAAGAGCCTTCGCTTTCGATCATATCGTCAATAGCAATTCCATGTACTCTTGCAGTTTCTTTCAGAGCATCCTGAAATACTTGACCACCCATACCTGCGTTCACAACAGAATTCCAGTCCTGAAGCTTAACCGTACCGGAAGCCAATGCCTGAGAAAGCTGATACATAGCAGTACTTGCTTGTTGAGAATTTGAGCCTGAAACGGCTGCAAGATTTGCAATACCTTTAATTGCCTGAACAGATGTATCCAGATCAACACCGGCCGCTGTAAACGTGCCTATATTGCGAGTCATTTCTGTAAAATTGTAAATAGTTTTATCAGCATATGTATTCAGTTCATTTAACGCATTATTTACATCTTTAAGGGTACTGCCTTTACTTTCCGTATTAGCAAGTATTGTCTGAACGGCATTAATCTGTGTTTCATACTCTTGAAAACCAGACTTGATGGGTGTTATAGTAAAAGCCGATATAAGCTGCTTACCGGTATTGACGACCGAATTTGTAATATTAGCAAGGGCGGTCACAGCCATGATTTCTAAAGCAGAAAACTTCATCTTAACAGTTTCGACCGCTGAACCGAGACCGTTCATATTGACTTTTTTTGCAGCGTTGTCAATATTCTCAAATCCTTTTGCAGCTCCGTCCATATTCAAACTTTTTTTAAGTTTATCGAGCGTAGACAGACTCGTCTGCACATTACTTTCAAATCGTTTATTATCGAAGCGCATTTCAACGACTCTTTCGTCAATAGTAGTACTCATAGCTTGGTAACCTCCCTCCATGCTTGATTTGCAATTTTATCAAAAATGGGCTGGATAGCAGGATTGATGTAATCCCGACCTTGCACCCAGCCTCCATTACGAGTTCCGTGACCATATTGCAGAATAATAGCAATGGGAACTCCATTTTGAATATTTGAATTATAGAAAGTGATCTTAGCAGAACCGTTTCGGTTTACGATCTTGTAATACCACGAATTGGAAGTAAGACCGGAATCGACAGGTGTTGCAGACGCAAGGGCGGCTACTCCTTCTCGACCATACTTATCAAGATCTCCAAGCCTAATGGCTTCTTTAGCTTTCTCCAAAAAACGCATCGTTTTAGAGAAGTCGCCCTTATGACTGAACTTTATCATTTACTATTATCCTTTCGAATTAAGGCGTTTTCTGCGAGCTGCATTCAAAGCAGTATTACGGCTCATAAGTTCTCGCTTACTCGTTTTATTCGGAGGAGAATTCTTAACATTGCACACTCGAATCAAGGTCAAAAGGCGATTCAAATGCCACTTTTGGAATTCGACAGGAATGTTATACGAGATCATCCAGTAATAAATAAGCTCCGATGTAACAGTTTCTCTACTTCTTTTAGATTGTTTATCATCGTAGAAAAAGGTAGCTGTCATCGGAGCTTCGATGTAAGCATTGATTTGAGAATAGTTATCGGCAGATAGTCGTGTGTATACTTTCGGATCAACGTTCTGAGTTAAAGTCATACATCTGACATAATCCAGAATTTCTTCTTCAGTTTTTTCTTGTCGACCAAGGAATGCTTTATTCCACTTGCTTTCCCATTTTGAAAGAGAGACCAAAGAATGCTCAAGCTGTAAAGTCTGCTCTTTCGTATAGATAAATTCTTCGTGTATTTCGTCCCATAATTCGGCAGCAGGTACAGTTATTATAAGCATTCTTAAGCCCTCCGAATTTTCTTAATCAGCTTTTGTAGGTACATTCGGAGTATTATCGGTTTTAGAACGCATAACAGCGTTTACGAAATTAGCCGCAGCCTCATCATCTGTGACAAGTTCTTCAAAGAGAACTTCATAAGCAGGGGTTTCCATAAATGCTCTGGAAATTTCCTCAGACTTCATAAAGCGTCTTCCATCATCACTCTTTTCGCCATAAGACTTAGCGATGAAGTTCTCAAAGAACTCCATAATCAGTGCTCCGTTCAGATTAGCAGCAATACTCTTAAGCTGAACATCATAGCCACCCTTTGCGCTTGCCTGCATTTTGACAATTTCAGGTTTTGACATATCGAAATAGAAATCTTCAGTTCTTTCAACACCATTGAGGTCAGTGTATGTGATGGTTTTCTTTATCATTGTATTTTCTCCTTTTAAATAAAAAATGAGCAGCCAGCTTACCTGAATACTGCTCATAAATTTACGAATTTATTATTTAACCTGCTGCTTTAACTGTACTGTTAAACAGTTTGATTATCTCATCTGGAAGAGGCAGACGAGGATCAGCACCATCGTCACCGCCCTCAGTAGTAGGATCTTTACCATAAAGAATATCTTCCAGTTTAGCCATAAATTCCTTACTAAATTTAGTAGAATCAAAAGTTAGAGTAGAAATTGGCCTCAGTTTCTTTCCACCAATAAGAGTGTTGACAACTATTGGAGTAGTGCTGATTTCCCAGGACATAGTAAGAACGTCGGAACTCTCTCCAATAGTTTTGTAGCCCTTTTCGGTAACACCAGCCCGACAACCGTAAACCAGATGTATCTTATAACCATAATCGTCTAAATCGACATCATTACCCAAAATAGTTCTGTAAGTCATACCAAAAGTCTTACGGCGCTGCTGACCAGCATACACACCGGGCATGATCTCCACAGAACCATCGCACTCGGCAAATTCATCGGGATACGTATAAGCTTCTATAGTAGCGCCGAATGTTTCAGCAGATACCACATCTACATATTTTATATTATCAGCAAACAGAGGATTGGACTCTGCACCGGAAGGTTTTTCTGAAACTCCGATCAAACCACTCCACGGTACACCTTTGCTGTAAGTACTATCAAGTTGAGTTGGGTAAAGTACACCACGGTCTGTACCCGTTTCGTATAAACGCTTACCTGTTTCGTCCCAAATAACTCTTGATGTGAGTTGACGTGCAGAATACAAAAAAAGGTGTAAAGGACTTTAATAGGCTTTAATGTGCATGAATGCTGTGTAAAGTACCGAAAATGCGTGATATTTATAATGCAATAAGATGAAATTATAAAAATGAATAAAATGTAACGTGTCAAAAGAAACGCCCGGAAAATAAGCTTGCCTGCTCAAATCCGGGCGTTTTATTTTTTTTGTTTAAATTTAGGTAGATGCCGTTTAAATCGCATTTAAATTATACAGCAGATTGTTTAAAAGCCCGAAAATACGTAGATTTTTAAACATTGGCTTTTAAACAGTATTTTAAACACAACAGCAAAGAAAAGTTGAAGCATGGGATAGCAAGATAGCAACTAAATTTCATTGGGATAGCAACTGCTTGCTCCCCCCCTATTTTTAGCTTAGATGATGGCAAATTTCATTTATTGTTCTCCCAGCATTTTTCCTCATATTCAAAAACTATGTTCATCAATTTAATGCGTTCTCTTGTTGGCAATTTTTCAAAAACTTTAATAAGTTCCTGTGTAGTTTCTTGCAACTCTGAGTCACCTTTATATGTATTTCCATTTTTGACACCATTAACTTCTATATTATTGCTGTGCGTTATGGTATTATTGAACACTGTTTTCTCTTCTATTCCTTTTAGAAGATAATCTGTAGACACATTTAAAAGTTCTGATAATCGAACCACTACATCACAATTAGGCATAGTTCCATTTTTCCAGTTAGTAACGTTACTTTTACTTATATTAAGCTGCAATGCTACTGATGTAACGTTTGTATTTCTCATTTTACAAGCTTTCTTTAGTTGTTCAAAAAACATAAAACACCTCCAAATTATTTAGGCGCAATCGACAAAGTTCTATAATATGTACTTTTGCAGTTGACAAGTTCTATATTTTGTACTATAATATACTTATACGGATATCGCAAGGCGCAGTTAGCCTTATGATAATTGTATCACAAAGGGATGTCGATGTAAATAGAAAAGGAGGAAAATTCTAATGAATGAATTAAAGGTATTTCAAAACAGCGAGTTTGGCGATCTGGGAATCATGCTCATTGATGGCAAGGAATATTTTCCGGCTACTCAGTGTGCTAAGATTTTAGGTTATTCAGATCCGTTCAAAGCTGTTAAGCAACACTGCAATGAAGAGGGGTGGGTGAATTGCCCAGTCCTTACGAATGGCGGTTCTCAAAATGTTAAATTTATAACCGAGGGGAATCTCTATAGGCTTATAGTCCGTTCCAAACTCCCTACGGCAAAGAAATTTGAACGCTGGGTATTTGACGAGGTGCTGCCTGCTCTAAGAAAGAATGGTTCTTATGGCAACGTCAATCTGGAAGAGGTAATCACAAAAGCCGTGACAGCAACGGTAGCAGAAACTATCAAACAACTTGTACCGGTTCTTGTTACAATCTTGCAGAAGCAGCCAAAACAGCCGAAGCAAATAATAAGGAAGAAGATAGAGCACAGGTATCAATACAGAACGCCCAGCAAAATATCATTGCTTTCACCTGACTTAAAAGACGAGGTTGAAGAAATGATTCTTTCCGGTGATTATTCGTGTCAGCAGATCGCTAACTACATAACTAACAACAGCGGAATTCCAATTTCACAAATGGCGGTAAACAGATACAAGCATCAATATTTTTGCTTTATAGAAAAGGAGTAAATTTCATGAAAGTAAAAGTCAGAAAAAGAAGACCTGCTCCGGTTGAGACAGAGCAGGCTTCAAAGGCGATCCATGACATCAGAAACAAAGTAAAGAATGAGTATGACGTTCCCAATCATTTGA
>CAMWPG010000125.1 GCA_947176075.1 uncultured Ruminococcus sp.
CTCTTATATCGATCTCCATAGAACCGCTGCGTTCAGTTTTTGAAGATATTCTTCCCTGCTTCTTCTGAATTCTGCCATTTTGCTTCTGCTGTTTTGATGGCTGATTTTCAATAAGTCGTAGTCTGCTTACAGCAACCTTTGTTTTCATAACTCCCATCTGAACAAAAACCTGTCCGCTGCTGTCAGGATTGCCGGCAAGTATACCTTTCTGTTTTGTATCAGCGATCATAACAGTATCGCCGCTTTTCAAAGGTCTTGGAAGAATATACTCCTCATCCGTTATCTCATCAATAGGATTTGCCCTGTCATACATCTTATTAAATATCTGCTTGCTGCCTGACTTTGCAGCAGAAACCGACTGCGCAAAGCTTTCCTTTTCTTTTTCTTTTCTGAGCTTTTCAAGCTCATCTAAAAGAGCATTGGACTCTGCCTTTGTCGTTTCAATAATGCTGTTTGCCTGCAAACGAACTTGCTCCATACGCTGAGCCTTTTCTTCTTTAAAAAGCTCCATTTCTTCAGCAAGCTCACGTTCATGCTTCTGAGCAGCTTTCCTTGCTTCCTGAACCTTTTCAAGCTCTTCTTCAAGCTCTATGCGTTTTTCGTCAAGCTTGCGGGCTGCTGTTTCAAATCTTGTGCTTTCTTGACTTACAAGTGTCCTGGCATGATCGATAACATTTTTAGAAAGTCCAAGCGTTTCAGTGATAGCAAAAGCATTTGACTTTCCCGGAGTACCTATTATAAGTCTGTATGTTGGACGCATATTCTCAACATCAAATTCACAGGAAGCGTTTTGAACATCCGGCTGTTCTGTAGCATAAAGCTTTAATTCCTGATAATGAGTTGTCACCATAAGCTTAACTCCGTTATCCTTGAGCCTTGATATTATAGCTTCAGCAAGAGCTGCACCCTCTACCGGATCAGTACCTGAACCAAGCTCATCAAGAAGAACCAGAGAACTATCATCTGCCTGCTCAAGAATGTATATAACCTCCTTCATATGAGCAGAAAAAGTAGACAAATTCTGCTCAATACTCTGAGTATCTCCTATATTAGCGTAAATAGAGCTAAAAACAGATATACGACTGCCTTCTGCTGCCGGTATAAGAAGTCCGCACATTGTCATAAATGTAAGCAGACCACAGGTTTTCAGCGCTACGGTCTTACCGCCTGTATTCGGACCTGTTATTATAAGCGCATTATATTCTTCTCCAATACAGAATGATACAGGGACTACTCTGTCTGTCGGAATAAGAGGGTGTCGTGCTTTTTTAAGATGAATAATGCCGTCATCAGACAAAATCGGTTTGAACGCTTTCATCTGAGCAGCGAGATTTGCTTTTGCAAAATAAAGATCCAGCTCTGCGCATATGCTGTGACCATCTATAATAGAATCCGCCCATGAAGCACAGTCTGCGCAAAGTTCCTTTATAATACGTTCTATCTCTTCCTGCTCCTCAGCTTCAAGAAGGCGAATATCATTATTGGCTTCAACTATAGACATCGGCTCTATAAATATGGTCTGACCAGATGAGGATGAATCATGTATAAGACCCTGGATATGAGTACGATGTTCCGCCTTTACAGGAAGAACAAAACGCCCGTCACGAAGTGTTACTCTTGTATCCTGCAAGCATTTCTGAACATCCTGACTGCGAACCATTTTATCAAGGGTATCACGCAAATGCTGCTGTGAACGGCTTATTTTTCTCCTTATCTGAGAAAGTGCTGTACTCGCTGCATCTGCGATCTCATCCTCGGAAATAATTGATCGATCAAGCTTTTCGAGAAGATATGGAACAGGCGTAAGCTGCGTGAAAAGATAGTCAAGCTCAGTATCCATATCTGCACAATGATCGTACCAATCCGATAAAACCTGTATCTGTCGCAGCACGACCGCAATATCCATAAGATCTTTTAGCGAAAGCTGCGCCCCGGATTTCACACGCCGAAGCGGCATACGCATATCATGAAATGCATAAAATGACGGCGTACCAAAACGCATAGCAAGTGACAAAGCCTCTGATGTTTTATCAAGCTCTTCCTGCACGCGTGAAACATTCATTTCCGGGCTGAGACTCAAAGCCATTTTTCTTGAAATTTCATTTGAAGTTTTATCAGCGAGCATTTCAAGTATCTTATCAAGCTCTAATATTTTTTCGTATCGTTCCATAAGACCTCCTATTTCTGATCTATAAGTTTCTTTCAATATTATGATAAAATTCAAGGCTTCGTGGTCTTACAGACATATGATAACATACAAAGTTCTCAGAAAACCTTGAAACAATATCTATAGTTTCGCAGCCTGCACGGAAATTAAACAGCCGCTCCAGATCTACAAGTGTGATATGGCGTATCATTTCAAGGCACGAAAGGCTCATATCATATACCGCCGTATCTTCATTTTTATTCAATTCTTTATAACAATCTATGCACCAGAAGCATCCATCCGATGCAGAAAAAACGAGATTTCCCGGAAGATGATCCATGCATCTTCTGCACATAAGTACATCAGGCATAAAGCCCATTTCAGAGGCAAATCTAAGTTCAAAAAGCGGCTTGAGCATTTTTGCATCACGTTTTCCCTCAGCAAGGTAAAAAAGTGTATTCAAAATAAGCCTCAGCACAATATTATCCTGCTTACCCTTCGGCACCGTCATTCTTATAAGCTCAGTAAAATAAGACGCCAAACTAAGATTCCGAAGATTCTCCCGCAGCTGGTAAAAAATCCGGATCGGCTTGGCGCTTTGATAATAATATCTTTCTCTGCTATGCTCTATACAAAAATCCGCATATGAAAACAACTGAGTAGCAGCGGTACTCTTTCCGGTAACTTTTTTTGCACCTCGAACGAAAACCGTCACTACTCCAAGCTCCTCGGTCAGCAAATCAATAAATCTTCCCTTATCTCCTGCCGGAGTTTCCCGCAGAACCAGACCTTTCATTGAAAGCAGCATAACACGCAGACCTTTCTATATCTTTATCCTCCGCTATATCGGAATGTCTCCTATAGCTAAGATAATCATCAATTTTTCCTGTTTTGCAAAATATTTCCCAAAGCGTCACAAAGCTTCACCTCCGGAAATATTATAAGTAAAAGAAATGCAAATATGGCTGCCAAATTATACTCAGTCATCAGAAAGTCCGAAATTCTTTATAAGACCTTCCTTGTTTCTCCAGTCCTCCTTGACCTTTACCCAGCACTGAAGATTCACCTGAATCCTGAAAAAGTTTTCAAGATCATTTCTCGCAGCAGTTGCAATACGTTTGAGCATAGCTCCACCCTTACCTATAACAATGCCCTTATGCGACATTCTCTCGCAATATATGACAGCATCAATATCGAGTATATCTTTATCGTCACGCTCATCCATTCTCTCAATTCCCACAGCTATACCATGAGGAACTTCCTTATCAAGAGTACGTAGAAGCTTTTCACGAATCATTTCAGCTGCCAGAACCTTTTCAGGCTGATCGGTAAATTTGTCATCAGGGAAAAAGTGCGGCGACTCCTTGGCAAGCTTAATTACCTCTTCTTCTACAATTGAAACGCCGTCTCTCTGAATAACACTTATAGGCACAATAGAATAAAAACTGTACCTCTCGCTCAGCTCTGTTATCAGGTGAACAAGCTCCGACTTATCAGACAGCAGATCAATTTTATTAAGCACAAGTATTACCTTAGACTTTGACTTCATCAGATTTTTAAGAAGCTCGTCCTCTTCATCGCTCACAAACCTATTGGTGCAGTCAATCATAAAGAGTATAGCATCCATATCTGTAACCGAGCTTTTAGCTGCGCTTAGCATATGTGCGCTCAGCTTATTCTTAGGCTTATGAAGCCCCGGTGTGTCCATAAACACCATCTGCGTATCCCCTACAGTTTTTATACCCGTAATACGTGTGCGTGTTGTCTGAGGCTTATTGCTGACAGAGGCTATTTTCTCGCCTATTATAGTATTGAGCAGCGAGGATTTTCCGGCATTTGTTCTGCCCACTATTGATATAAATACAGCTTTTGTCATATTCATATTTCCTCAGTCAGAAAAGTATTTTCTCTTGAAATGCCAAGTGCACCCAGAACTTGCTCTTCCTTCTCTCTCATTATCCTCTCCTCCAAAGAACTTCCCTCATGATCGTATCCCAAAAGGTGCAGCATGGAGTGAACAGTAAGGAATCCAATCTCACGCTCAAGTGAATGTCCATAGATCTCTGCCTGACGCATTGCAGTTTCAAGAGAAATAACAACATCTCCCAGAAGAGCACAGCCTGTTTCCTTATTTATATCATATTTTCCATTTAAGCCCAATGGAAATGACAACACATCAGTTACTCTGTCTTTCTCACGATAAACTTTATTTAGACGGCGTATCTCATTATTGCTTACAAATGATACGCTAACCTCGGCATCCTGCTTAAATTCCTCCATGCTAAGCACTGCCTGACAGCAGCGGCGAATCAGAAGCCTTATACCTACAGGCACCTTGATCTCTTTTTGATTATTTTTAACTGCAACCTTTACTTTTATTACACGCATCGTTTTCTCCTTTTCCATGATAATACTTTTCGTATGCCTTGATAATGTCCTGTACAAGTCTATGTCTTACGACATCCTTATTTGTAAATTCTTGAATTGATATCTCCTCAACACGGCGAAGAACCTTCATTGCCTCCAGAAGTCCGCACTTGCGCTTATCCGGAAGATCTATTTGAGTAACATCGCCGGTAATAACCATTCTTGACTGTTCACCGAGTCTTGTTAAAAACATTTTAAGCTGTTCTGATGTTGTGTTCTGAGCTTCATCAAGAATTATAAAAGCATTATCAAGAGTACGCCCTCGCATATACGCCAGAGGCGCTACCTCAATACTTCCACGTTCCATATGCCTTTGAAATGACTCTGCACCGAGCATTTCAAATAAAGCATCATAAAGCGGTCTGAGATATGGGTCGACCTTATTCTGAAGATCACCCGGCAAAAAACCAAGCTTTTCGCCAGCCTCCACCGCAGGTCTGGTCAAAATTATCCTGCTTACATCATGTCGCTTGAATGCCTTTACTGCCATAGCAACGGCAAGATAAGTCTTTCCAGTACCGGCAGGCCCTATTCCAAACACTATGGTATTCTTTTTTATAGCATCAACATATCTTTTTTGTCCAACCGTCTTTGCTCTTACAACCTTACCCGTTGCAGTAAGGCAAACATCACCCTCTGTAAGATCGTCTATCTCACCTGCTTCTCCTTCATCTACCATAGCAGATACATATCTTACAGTCTGCACATCTACCGTCTGTCCAGTTTCGGACATATGAAGCATCGCCAGCAATGCACTTTCTGCATGAGCAACAGCATTTCCCTCACCTACAATTTTAATCTCTCCGCCACGGCAAACAACAGAAACATTATACTGCTTTTCAAGAGCTCTTATATTCTCATCAAAACTTCCGCATATTTCCTGCATATGTTCGCTGCTTTCAACAGTGATCCGTCTCTCGGTCATATAAACTCCTAAACCTTTCTCTCACTTTCTCCTGCAATATTTTCAAGAAGCATCCTTTGGCAGTACTTCCTTAGTATATTGTAACACATTTTATCCTTATTTTCAAGGGATTTGGAAAATTTTGCTTAAATATTATGCAAATTATTTATACAAAAGCAAATTTCCACCGATATAT
>CAMWPG010000126.1 GCA_947176075.1 uncultured Ruminococcus sp.
CAGGCAGAATTGCAATTGCAGATGCAACTAATATTCTGACATACTATGGTCAGAGCGGTGCTGCTTTGAATCCTGAGTGGCAGAAGGTTATTCCTTCACTGGTAGATATCCCGAATTCACTCTGGGCATATAAAGCTGGTAAGTAATTGTAATTTATAGCTTAATTAGCTTAAAATAAAAACGTCGCAGTTTCGGCTGCGGCGTTTTTATATTTTGTATAAAAGATTGAAAAAATTCGTTTTTGCTATTGACATATACTGGATGATATGATATAATATATGTATATTATATATATATTGTTTCGGCATTATAAAACATTATCTTGAATAGGAGATGATAAATGTGGCAAAACGAATTTTATCAATAGTTATATTTGCGTTTGTTCTTTCAATTATTATATTGGGCGCTGTTGTTATGCAAGGTGGAGATATTTTGCCAGAAGAAAGTATGGTGGAGATAGAAACAGCAATATTTAATACGGATATCATAAAAAACTACATAGTTATGTAAAAAGCTGCTGCGTTTTTTCGCAGCAGCTTTTTTGAATAAATCGTATTCAGGAAATAACTTTATAGAGTTCAGCGGCGGTTTCCTTTGTAACATATTCCGTTACTTTTTCGACAGAGATCTTTAAGGCTTTTTGACCCATGTTTATTTCGATCACATCGCCGATTTTTACATCATATGAAGCACGGGCAACCTTGCCGTTTACAATAATTTTCTCAGCATCGCAAGCTTCATTTGCAACAGTTCTGCGTTTTATAAGCCGTGATACTTTAAGATATTTGTCAAGTCTCATTTGATTTTAACTCCTTTAAATTTTATGCTTTATTTCATTCCAGATCTCATCAAGTTTTTCTGTCGTAAAATCATTCATTGTATTGTCGGTTTTGCTGATTTCCGCTTCAACAGCAGCAAATCTGCGTATAAATTTATCTGTAGCAGCAGTGAGGCATTCTTCAGAATTAAGACCAAGCAGTCTTGCTGCATTTACGCAAGAGAAGAGAACATCGCCCATCTCATCGGCGATTCTCTCTTTATTATAAGAAGCAGCAGCCTCGGAAAGTTCTGCTAGTTCACTATGGATATTTTTGATTGCAGTTTCAGCATCTTTGAAATCCATTCCTGATTTTGCGGCACGTTTTCCGACTTTTTGCGCTCTGAGCAATGCAGGCAGAGAAACTGCAACACTTTTCAGTGTTTCTGTGTAGGTAGTTTGTCCCTTTGTCTCCTGCTTTATAGCTTCCCAGTTATTCAAAACCTCTCCGGTATCAGAAACCTTTACTTCTCCAAAGACATGAGGGTGACGAACGATCATTTTTTTGCAGACTTCATCGCATACATCATTAAAGTTAAATGTACCTTTTTCACGTTCTATCTGTGTGTGAAATACCACCTGTAAAAGTACATCTCCCAGTTCTTCACGCAGAAGTTCTGGATCGTTATTATCAATTGCCTCTATAGCCTCATAGACCTCTTCTATGAAGTCCATACGGATAGATGAATGTGTCTGCTCAATATCCCATGGACATCCTCCGAGACTGCGCAGGAGCTTTACAATCTCTACAAGGTCATCAATACCATAAGAATCCTTGAACTTAAAATCAACCATTTTTACCTCCTAAAAAACAGGCAGAGCCGCAGCCCTGCCAATAGCTTTTATCTTACATCTACAAAGCCGACCTTGCGGTAAACCTTATTGATAATGCGCTGTGAATACGAAAGAGCCTTCTGAGCATTTGTAGTATAGCATTCCTTTAAATATGCCTTATCAGCAAACAGGCGTTTATATTCCTCCTGCATTGGATTTAGATGGTCAGCTATAGTTTCGCCTACAGCTATCTTGAAATCACCATAGCCCTTGCCATCGAATTCAGCCTCAATAGCAGCATAGTCCTTGCCTGTAATGCTTGAATAGATGGTCATAAGGTTGTTAATGCCATCCTTGCCCTCTGCGTAGCGTACAACAGTATCGCTGTCAGTAACAGCTCTCTTGCATTTTCTGATGATAGTATCCTTATCATCAAGTATAAGAATGCAGGCATTAGGGTTATCATCTGATTTGGACATTTTTTTTGTAGGATCCTGAAGCGACATGACCTTAGCACCGACTGGCGGGATATATGGTTCGGGCAGAGTAAAAAATTCACCGTATCTCTGATTGAATCTTTGAGCGATATTTCTTGCAAGCTCAAGGTGCTGCTTCTGGTCAACGCCAACAGGCACGAGATCTGCATTATATGCAAGAATATCTGCCGCCATAAGTACAGGATATGTAAAGAGTCCTGAATTTACATCATCAGCATGACGTGCGCTCTTATCCTTGAACTGTGTCATACGAGACAGCTCGCCAAATTGAGTATTGCATCCCAGTATCCATGAAAGCTCTGCATGAGTTTTAACATGGCTCTGTATAAACAGAATAGACTTTTCAAGGTCGATACCGCAGGCAAGCAGCAGAGCATACGCCTGCAAGGTGTTCTGACGCAGCTTTGCAGGTTCCTGACGAACGGTAATAGCATGAAGATCCACCACGCAGTATATGCAGTTATATTCATCTTGAAGCGGACCCCAGTTTCTTATGGCTCCGATATAATTACCAAGGGTAAAAGTACCTGTTGGCTGAATTCCGCTGAAAATAAGCTTTTTCTTAGCTGTTTCTTCCATAAACAGTTTCCTCCTGTATTAAAATCTATCCAGATAACTCTTATGTGGACAGATTCTTAAATAATCTATCAGTATTATTATAAATCCATGCATCGATTTTGTCAAGTATATGATAAAGAAAGTGCATTGCCAAGACGGTTATAAATAGTTTTAGCATCTGAAACATTCAGCCCGGAGTATGCTGCATTTGCTGTACATAAAATATATTCCTTGCCGAAAAGCTCTGCAAAGCTGCACAGACAGCTGCCGGCTTCATTAGTAGTACCGGTTTTTCCGCCGAGAATCCTGCCGCCTATAACATCAGTATTGCCGTATATAATATTTATATTACTGAACATTGTACTTGTAAGAGTCTTTCCGCCGCTTGTGATATAAGAAGGTGTAGTATCGATCTGCCTGAAAATTTCATTGCTGGAGGCATAGAGCATAAGTTTTGCCATGTCGTGTGCTGTAGAGTAGTGATTTTCAGTATGTAATCCTGTAGCATTGTCAAAATGAGTTTCTGTCATACCAAGCTCTTGAGCCTTCTGGTTCATAAGTTCAACAAAAGCCTCCTCTGAACCGCTTATTAGCATTCCAACCGCAATGGAGCATTCACAACCTGATGGCAGCAGTATCCCATATATAAGATCCATAGGAGTGACTGTTTCGCCGCCGTAAAAGCCGGCAAGTGAGCCTCCTCTATTAGCAGCAGAGATAATTGCATCCGATGGCACTGTAACATATGTATTAAGATCGCTGAAATTTTCTATAGCAAGTATCGCTGTCATTATCTTTGTCATTGACGCAGGAAATATAGAAGCATCCCCGTTTTTTTCAGCTATCACCTCGCCGGTCTGTGCATCAAGTATGACAGCATACTGACTATTGATATCTGACAGGTCGATATTAAGCTCTGGTTTTGCAGTTGTTTCCGTTATAATTATTTTTTCTGTATTATTTATTTCAGAAGAGCTGCTATAATTTTTATCCTGCGGTTCAGATGCCGTACACGCAGCGCCTGAAAGTAAGAGTATAGAAAATACTGCTGATGTAAGCAAAGTAATTATTCTTTTTTTCATCTTTAGCACTCCCTATGAATATTGATATGGAGATCCCTTATGATGTCAAGGGATCTCCAATTTCTTTTCATGTGAAAAGAAATCTCAGGCATTTATATCACGATCCTTGAGCTGTGCTGAGTGCAGTACCTGCATGAGCTTCTGGTATAGAACATATATAGTCTGAGCTTCCTTAGAATCATGAGCTATATTCATAGGATCGATAGCTCTTTTATAAATACCCTTTTTTGTCAGCATATGAATATAGTGCTGTCTGCCCATAGGAAGAGGAAATTTCTTTACGATAGAAGCTTCCGGCAGCAGATGGTGAGCGTTTGCAACGAGAAGCCTCGACGGCTGGATAACAGTTTGATGACGAAGCGCAGCACCTGTATATTCAGCGCCGTTATTAAAATGCAGGTTGCAAGCGCCGTTTGCATAAGCTGTAAGTGTGCACAGCAGAACAGGATTGAGAGGCATATCTATAACCATGCCGTAAACATCATTATTTTCAAATTTTCCCAGCTCCTTTGCCGGATAGTGAAGAGCGATGTTTCTTATTGAAAGATATTTTTCAGTAACAACGTAATTGTCAAAAGAACCTTGTCTGTTGATAGCCATAATAATTATATTCCTTTCTGTGTAAGGCTTATTCGCCTAATACTTCTTTAGTCATAGCACCTAAAATTCTCGTACCCTTTGTAAGCTGCTCGTCAGTTGGAGTAGAGAAATTCATACGGAATGATGTAGTCTTGTCGCTTTCATTTATGAGGAATGCATTTCCCGGCACAAGAGCGATCTTATATTCCTGTACAGATTTTTGGCAGAACGCATTCATATCGCAGCTTTCAGGAAGTGTACACCATATAAAGAGTCCGCCCTCAGGCTTTGTGTATGTCACCTGCTTTGAAAACGTGTTTTCCATTTCAGAGAGCATTATATCACGTTTTCTGCGATAAATATTTCTGAGATTATTTAAATGTTCATCCATATCAACTGTACGCATAAAACGCTCACATATAGCCTGTGCCCAGATGTTTGAGTGAACATCAGCCACCTGTTTGCATACTGTCATCTTGGAAATGATCTCAGCAGGAGCGCTTACATAGCCTGTACGGAATCCCGGAGCCAGAATCTTTGAAAATGTTCCCGAGTAGATTACCCGATTTTCAATATCCATACTCTTTATAGAAGGTACATTTTCGCCGTCATATCTCAGGTCTCCGTAAGGATTATCCTCCAGGATCAATACATCATATTCACATGCAAGCTCATATAAACGTTTGCGCTTAGCAAGTGACATAACTCCGCCTGTAGGGTTCTGGAAATTAGGGATAACATAAATGAGCTTGCAGGACTGCTCAGTTTTAAGAGTATTTTCCAAAGCGTCCATATCCATTCCGTCATCTTGAAGAGGAATACCAACAAGCTTTACGCCATAGGATTTAAAAGCGTTGATAGAACCTATGAAGCTTGGGGCTTCGCATATAAGGGTATCGCCCCGGTTCAGAAGAACCTTGCAGGCAAGCTCATTAGCCTGCTGTGCTCCAGAGGTTATGATAAGCTCATCCTTTCCGTCGCAGTAAGCATTATCTTTAGCAAGACGCTCTTTTAGGAGTGTTCTCAGCTCAGGGTATCCCTCTGTAATGCTGTACTGCATAGCAAGCACGGGATTCTCCATAAGAAGCTGCCTGGATATTTCAGCTACAGTTTCAGTAGGAAAAGCCTCTGGAGCAGGATTTCCTGCTGCAAATGAAATTACACCGGGCATACTGGTAAATTTTAAAATCTCACGAATCGCCGATGGCTGCAAAGATTCTACATTATCAGAAAATTGAAAACGCATATATTCAAGTATCCTTTCTATATTATAGTAAACGTCAAAAATAATTTGACGTTTACTA
>CAMWPG010000127.1 GCA_947176075.1 uncultured Ruminococcus sp.
AGCCGATCATATAGATATCCAGCCAAGATTCAGTATGGAAAAGACTGTTTATACAGTTCGTTTCCGGGCAAAAATAAATCCGGCAGCAGTTTTGGCGGCAGGTTTTAGCTTTGCATGGACATACCTTTTAGAAATGCTGCATAAGCCGCAGCAGGAAGATAAAAGCAAGAAAACAAGCTGTCCTGAGGACAAAAACAAAAAGGAGGAAATTATCAATGCAGACTCAAAATGAAAAAAGCAAGATCAATCAAATGATGGGTGTCACACTGGATAAAATCCGTGAAATGGGTGACGTTAAAACGGTCATCGGTGATCCTATCGAAATAGGAGACACGACTATTATACCTGTATCTAAGGTTTCTTACGGCTTTGCCTCTGGTGGATCAGATCTCCCTGCAAAGCAGAATCCAAAGGATCTTTTTGGCGGCGGCGCAGGTGCCGGTGTCACTGTACAGCCAATTGCATTTCTCGTTATAAATAAGGATGGCAATGTTCGTCTGATGCCTATTACTGCATCAGATGATAAAGTTAGCAATATTATCCGTTCCGTACCTGAGCTGCTTGATAAGATCTCTGATATGGTAAAGGAGCGTAAAGAAAATAAAGATTCAGAAATAACTGTAGAAAAAACTGAATAGGGTATATAATCTTTAAATCTCTCATATATTGTCCCATAAAATTCGATGGAGGTTTATATGAGACGATTTGTTTGTTTTATTACTGTTTTTATTTTATGCCTTGGGTTATCTATGAACTGCGGTGCGGAATCTCAGGCTGAAGCTGAGATCTCTGCTGTCGCATATGTAGTTATGGATGCAGCATCCCGCAGCGTGATCTACGACTGCAATGCAGATGTTCAGCTGCCTATGGCAAGTACCACTAAGATAATGTCTGCACTTCTATGTATAGAGAGTGGTGATCTTGACAGTGAGTTTACTGTCGATCCGGATGCTATTCGTGTAGAAGGCTCTTCAATGGGACTTGTTGAGGGTGATATAGTAACAAAACGTGCATTATGCTACGGTATGCTGCTTCCCTCAGGCAATGATGCAGCAGGAGCTGCTGCTGTGCGTATTGCCGGAAGCTATGAAAATTTTGCAGATCTCATGAATCAGCGCGCCGAAGAAATCGGGATGAAAAGCACCCATTTTGTAACACCGTCAGGACTTCACGATGACAGGCATTATTCCACTGCTTATGATATGGGTATCCTTACTGCAAAAGCACTTGAAAATGAAGATTTCCGTGAAATATGCAGTAAGGAAAGTGCTAAGGTGAAATTTGGCAATCCGCCGTTTGACAGATGGCTGAAAAATACTAATAAGTTGCTTAAAAACTGTGAGGGCGTTATAGGTGTAAAAACAGGATTTACAGATGAGGCAGGCAGATGTCTTGTTTCAGCTTGCACACGAGATGGCATTACCCTTATATGCGTCACCTTAAACGACAAAAATGACTGGAACGATCATTCTCAGCTGTATGATCTTGCGTTTTCTGAGGTAACAGCAATATATGCTGATATTCCATCTGATATAAGGCTGCCTGTAGCAGGAAGCGATGCAGTGTCTGTACCGATTTACGCTAAAAATGATGTTATATATGCTGAAAATGGTCCTCAGACAAATTCAGTCAGATGGGAAGTTGAAGCGCCGCCTATGCTCTATGCGCCTGTAAAAAAAGACAGCATAGCAGGATATCTTATACATTACTGCGGCGAATTTGAAATGTCAAGGCAGCCGCTTTTTGTTGCCTGTGATGCCGATTATTCAGAGAATACGGACAGTAAAAAAAACATATTTGAAAAGATATCAGAAAAGCTGAGAGGATTTTTCTCTTAAAAAGGAGTTAATTTTGGAAAAGATCAGAATTCAAAAGCTGCTGGCAGATGTCGGCTATTGTTCAAGAAGAAAGGCAGAAGCCCTTATATCAGCAGGTAAAATAAAGCTCAACGGTCATCCTGTAAAGTTAGGTGACAAGGCATCCTATCAGGATATTATAACTGTAAGCGGAGAACGCATTTATCTTCCAAAAAAGAAAAATCTGCGCTATATTATGATGTATAAGCCGAGAGGATATGTTACAACCACTTCAGATGAGCTTGAAAGACGATGTGTGATGGATCTTCTTGGAGATGATATTGAAGAACGTTTATATCCTGTGGGACGTCTTGACAAGGATTCCGAGGGACTTTTACTTCTTACAAATGACGGTAAATTTGCTAATGATGTCATGCATCCAAGCCGTCACATCAGCAAAACATATCGTGTAACAGTACGTCCTGACGTAACAGAGCAGCAGCTTGTAGAGCTTTCAAGCGGAATCGAGCTGGACGGCAAAAAAACTCTTCCTGCCAATGTTGTTGTTAAAACAAGAGAGCCGGGACGTGTTGTGCTGCTCATCACAATAAAAGAGGGCAGAAATCGTCAGATACGCCGAATGTGTGAAAGTCTTGGTCTTGAGGTCGCAAGACTTCGCCGTGTAAGCGTAGGTCCTCTTAAACTCGGCATGATGAAACCCGGTACATATCGTGATCTTACTGCCGATGAGCTTCGTGCAGTAAGAAATGCTATCGGAAAAGATAACTGAAAAAATAGAAATAATAGACATCCTCGGGAACTGGAGAAGTACCAGATTCCGCAGAATATTTTATGCTGAGCAACGTGACTCGACCGCCGCACTACTTTGTGTAATGCAAGGAAGAGGCACGAAGCACAGCGCAAAAAAGTCAAGGAAGATGGTGCTTCGGAAGTTTCCGAGGAGGTCTAATGAAAGGAGACGGTATTTATGCCAATTTGTATTTCGCCGGATCTGCCGGCGTATCAAACTCTTGCTGAGGAAAATATTTTTATCATGGATAATGTCCGTGCCTCTCATCAGGATATACGCCCTCTTAGAGTGCTGATACTCAATCTTATGCCTAAGAAAATAGAGACGGAATGTCAATTCCTACGCCTTCTTAGCAACACTCCAATTCAAGTAAACATAGAATTTTTACAAATCGCAAGTCATGTAAGTAAAAATACATCAAAAAGTCATCTGGACATGTTCTATCATACATTCGATGAAATCCATGATAACTATTATGACGGCTGTATTATTACAGGCGCACCGGTAGAGCATCTTGACTATGATGAAGTTGATTACTGGGATGAGATAAAGGAGATCATGGAGTGGACAAAGACTCATGTCTTTTCTACACTTCACATATGCTGGGCTGCTCTTGCCGGACTTTATTATCACTTTGATGTACCAAAATATGATCTTGCAGAAAAAATGTTTGGTATATTTCCTCACATGGTAAATATGAAAAATATCCAGCTGCTCAGAGGTTTTGATGATATTTTCTATGCACCTCATTCAAGACTTTCAGAGGTGCGGCGTGAGGATATTTTAAAAGTCCCAACACTTAAAATACTTACTGAATCTGAATATGCCGGCATACATATTGTAGCAAATAATAACGGCAGACAGTATTTTATAACAGGTCATTTTGAATACGATAGAAATACCTTGAAGGAAGAATATCTTCGTGATGCTGCAAAAGGAATTGATATTCAAATGCCGTTTAATTATTTCCCTGATAACGATCCAGAAAAAGACCCATTATATACTTGGGGATGCAGTGCAAATCTGCTTTTCTCCAACTGGATAAATCACTGTGTATACCAGCTTACTCCATATGATCTTAGTCAGCTTGAACTTTATAACTGGGAATGGGAAGCGGGATTATAATTTATAGCAAACATCAAAAATAATTTTACATTTACTATAACAGAGCTGCGGCGGATTTTAATCTGTGCCAGCTCTTTTTGTATTTATAACTTGTTTTCATTATTTGATTCATAACTCGTCAAGTCTTTGCATAAACTTAAACATCACGGATATAATAACGAGGTGATGGAATGAGAAAACGGCTTTCCAGAAGAGCTGCTGCGAGACGTAAGAAACGAATAATAGCATTAACAGGAGCTTTAGGTATAGCACTTATGATCTGCATCATGGCAAATGGGAATCTTTCTGAAAAAAAATATAATAAAGATAATCCCCAAAATAGCGATGACATTCTCAGCAACGTCTGCAATGAGGTATATGTAGATCTTAAAAGAGATAGGTGGAATCCTCTCAGTGATGAAGCTCTTGAAGCAAATACAGACAGTCTCCCTAATAAATCAGCAGAGGAAAAAAACAATGATAAAACTTCTAATGGCGATAAGCCTTATCCTGAAAAATGGAATGTAAGTGATGATACAGAAATAATACGTACATCACTAAGCGGATATTCGGGAGATAAGTTCTTTTCACTTGCAAATGGCGGACAGGTAGCAAATCATACTTCTATATCAAACAGCGATCTGCTTGCAGAAAGCGTATTGAAGCCTGCTTTTAAGATATCTGTAAATGAAAAACCGCAAGTGCTTATAATGCATACTCATACCACAGAAACATATGAACCATATATAAGATCATCATTTGATCCAAGCTTTAATTACCGCACAACTGACAGCAGCAGAAATGTTGTAGCAGTAGGTGAAGCTATAGCTGAAAAGCTCAGAGCAGCAGGTATAGTTACATTGCATGATGAAACTATACATGATTATCCATCATATACCGGAGCATATGAGCGAAGTGCAGAAACTGTTAGCAATATCTTAGAAGAAAATCCAAGTATAAAGGTAGTCCTTGATATACATAGAGACGCTATTGGTACAGAAAGCTCAATTACCCAGCCTATTGCAGATATAAACGGCAAAGAATCAGCACAAGTCATGATAATATCCGGCTGCGATGACGGAACTATGGATATGCCTAATTATATGTTTAATTTTCGTTTTGCCTGTCGTTTGCAGGAGCGTATGGAAAGTATGTATCCCGGGCTTACACGCCCTGTTCTCTTTGATTACAGAAGATACAATCAGGATCTTACCACAGGAAGTCTTCTCATTGAAGTAGGTTCTCACGGAAACACTTTTGAACAGGCGGTATATGCCGGTTCACTTTTAGGAGACGCTTTGGCAAAGGTTTTGCTTGATTTGCATTAATGGATCTGTTCAATAAAACGTCAAATGTAATAGGAGGATCAAATGGTGAAAAAAAGGATTCTTAAAACTATAAAAATACTTACAGCTTATATTATGCTGAATATAGGTCTTCTAAGCTGGATAGAAGTTTCATCAGTATCCGGCAATAAGTTAAGCTCAGCTCAAACAGCAATGGCTGAAATACGGACAGATAACAAAAATGGCATTGAAATAAGCGTTCTCGGCAGATGCGCATTTTTTGATTTTTCATTTATGGAATCAAAAGATTTGCAGACTGTATTTTTAGCCGGTGCAGATCCTCTGCTGACAGCTGTTTTGAGCGAAATTGCATACTGCGTTTATAATTTTTAAAAAAACTCTTGCATTAACGGCGCATTTATGATATAATGAATTATATAAAATGCGCCTGTAGCTCAGCTGGATAGAGCGTCAGACTCCGACTCTGAAGGCCGTGCGTTCGAATCGCATCAGGCGTACCATATTAGGTCTGCAAAATAGATGACACGAAGAAAAAGCTCGATATTTCGGGCTTTTTTTCGTTTTTA
>CAMWPG010000128.1 GCA_947176075.1 uncultured Ruminococcus sp.
TTCATTCTTTGTATGATACCATACACTTTGCTTTTCAAGTTTTTTAACTATATCTGTAATTTTTGCCTTATCAGCATTTTCTTCTGCAACGATATAACAAACTCTCTTGTGCTTTTCACGAGTAGTAAGCTCAGGCTGGCTTCCGCTTCTGACCTCATTCATAGCAGCATCAACAGGACAAGTATACTGAATGCCTTTTTTAACACCCTCTACTCTTCTGATAGCGTCAGAATGTCCCTGACTTACGCCTTTTCCCCAGAATGTATATGTCTTTCCGCTTGGAAGAATCGATTCAGCATAAAGACGGTTCAGTGAAAACAAGCCCGGATCCCAGCCAAGTGAAATGAGCGCAATATGTCCGCTTTCTTTACAAGCTTTATCGACATTAGAAAAATGCTCCGGTATTCTTGCATGTGTATCAAAGCTGTCAATAACATTGAAATATTTGGCAAGCTCTGGAGTCTGCTCAGGAAGATCAGTAGCGCTGCCTCCGCATATTATCATAACATCAATCTTGTCCTGCATATCTTTTACAGAATCCATATGATAAACTGGAACACCTTCTGTCATAAGCTTAACTGTTGCAGGATCACGGCGTGTAAATACACCCACAATCTCCATGTCATCATTCTGTCTAACAGCAAGCTCAACGCCCTTGCCAAGATTCCCGTATCCTGTTATACCAATTTTAATTTTCTTCATGTTAGTACCTCCCGTAAAAACTTTAATATTTCCAATTATATCATATTTTATCACTTTTGTAAAGATAAAAATTTCAGGAATTTTGATGTCTTATTTTACGGACTGCTCAGAAATTCAGCAGCACGTCTTACCGCTTTAAGTGCTTCTTTGTTATCTTTAGCCGGCATACGATCAGTATTTCCGCAGAAAACCGCCGAAAATACATCCTGAGCATTCATGCTTTTCAAAAGACATACAGCTGTTTTATAGGCGCTCTCGTAGTTTCCAAATCCGCCGCCTGTCAGAATAACAGCTCCCTTTTTTCTCGAAAGCAACGGCTCTTCATGTCGGAAATAATGTGCTGAAAAATATGTCTGCAATCGACTTCCGACATTCAAAAGTGAACCTGTAAGCTCTGTAAAATATAACGGAGATGCAATGACAACATTATCACATACTTCAAGATAACTATATATTTCCTGCATTTCATCTTCAACAGAGCATCCCTGCTGAATACGGCACATACGACAGTCGGTACACGGCGCAATATTACTGTCATATGTACGCATCTCCTTTATTTCACCTAAAAGATGTTCTCTCAAATGCGTAATAAGTGCAGCAGTATCCCCATTTTTCCTCGGCGAACCGTTTATAATAATCGTTCTGATAAGCCTTCACTCCTCTCACCTTCAATATTTATAATTTTACCACGCTACGCATACATTGTCAATGTTAATAATAAAACTTCTATTGATTTAAAAATTTTTTTGTGCTATAATTGTTTTGTACTCAACTTAAAGTAAAGGAACATTCAAAATGAACAGAGGATATGAAATAGAAAATTCAATATGCAAGAAATTTAAAAAAAGCATATGGAATCGTTTTATAATGGGCATAAAAGAATATGATCTTATAGAAAACGGTGATAAAATAGCTGTCTGTATATCAGGTGGCAAGGATTCATGGCTTATGGCAAAGTGTATAGAGCGACTTCAAAGATACAGCGAAATACCATTTGAAGCTAAATATATAGTAATGAATCCCGGCTATAATATTCGCAACAGACAGAAGATAGAAGAAAATGCTGAAATATTTGGTATATCCATAGAAATGTTTGAAAGTACTATTTTTGATGCTGTTGCAGATATAAAAGACAATCCCTGCTATCTTTGTGCACGTATGAGAAGAGGATATCTTTACAGTTATGCCCAAAAAATAGGATGCAATAAAATAGCACTGGGACATCATTTTGATGATGTAATAGAAACTATTCTTATGGGCATGCTTTACGGTGCTCAGATCCAAACGATGATGCCTAAACTTCATAGCTCAAACTTTGAGGGCATGGAGCTTATACGTCCGCTATATATGGTCAAAGAGGAAGATATTTTGGCATGGCAGGCATATAATGATCTGGAATTTATTCAGTGTGCCTGTAGGTTTACAGAAAGTTATACTACATATGAAAACGGCGCAAGTAATTCTAAACGTCAGGAAATGAAGAAGCTTATTAACCGATTCAGAACTATAAATCCGAATATTGACATTAACATTTTCAGAAGTGTAGAAAATGTAAACCTTGACACTATAATTTCATACCATAAAGGCGACATATTCACACATTTTCTCGATGGATATCACGATAATGATAAAAAAGGAGCTTTGAATAATGATTGATCAGTTTTTAAGAACAGAAATGCTTATTGGCAGTGTGGCATTGAATAAGCTAAAAAATTCCTGTGTTGCAGTTTTTGGAATAGGCGGCGTTGGAGGATACGTTGTTGAAGCCCTTGCTCGGAGCGGCGTTGGATGTATACATCTTATTGATAATGATACTGTTGCTCTTTCTAACATCAACAGGCAAATTATTGCAACGCATGAAACAGTAGGAATATCCAAAACTCTTGCTGCAAAAAAACGCATTCTATCAATAAATCCTAAATGTAAGGTTTTCACTCACGATATCTTTTATACTCCTGAAGTCTCTGATAAATTTGATTTTTCTCAGTTTGATTACGTAGCTGATGCAATTGATACTGTTACAGGAAAAATCGGACTTGTTATGCAAGCTCAAGCAGCTGGTGTGCCTATAATCAGCTCAATGGGTACAGGCAATAAAATGGATCCTACAAGATTTCGAGTAGCAGATATATACAAGACATCTGTCTGCCCTCTTGCTAAGGTAATGAGACATGAACTGAAAAAAAGAGGCGTAAAAAAACTTAAGGTCGTATATTCCGATGAGATACCATCTTCGCACAGCATAGCATCAGACCAAAGACGTTCTGTTCCGGCGAGCAATTCGTTTGTTCCTCCCGTTGCTGGTATGATAATTGCCGGTGAGATTATAAAAGATATGATACTATAAAAACAGCTCTTCACTCCTTAAATGGAATGAAGAGCATTTTTTTAAACATAACCAACAACAGATGAAATAAGAATTATCAAAAGGAAAATAGGACACACATATCGAACCATTATCTGATACAACTTCTTTGCCTTAAATGGCGCAGATAATTCCAATTCATCTTCAATCGATTTGGTCTTAATAACAAATCCCACAAACAGACAAGTTAGCAATGCAGTAATAGGCATCATTATATTATTGCTAAGAAAGTCAAAAAAGCTAAGGAAATCCTTGCCAAAAATAAGAATATGCGACCACACTCCGTTGCCAAGAGAGGATGGAATGGCAACAAGCATTGAAGCGAGCATTACAATAATGCATACAATGCTGCGTCTAAGCTTAAACTTATCCATAATAATTGACACTATAGTTTCCATAAGGGAAATAGATGAAGTCAGCGCTGCAAAAAATACAAGTATAAAGAACACTACACCGACAATATTTCCGCCGGACATTGAATCAAATACCTTAGGAAGCGTAACAAACATAAGTCCAGGTCCCTGATTAAGTTTAGATTCATCTCCACCGGAAAATGCAAACACCGCCGGTATAATCATAAGTCCTGACAGAAATGCTATAGTCGTATCAAAAATTTCAATGCTGCGGACAGAACTTTCCAGATTATCCTTTTTCTGCATATATGAACCATAGGTTATCATGATTCCCATTGCAAGAGACATAGAGTAGAAAAGCTGACCCATAGCTGCGACAACTGTTTTTAGAGAAAATGTGCTGAAATTTGGTTTTACATAATAAATAAGTCCATCTATTGCACCATCAAGAGTAAGACTATAAACAGAGATACCAATTGTCAATATCAATAGGATAGGCATAAGGATCTTACTGATTTTTTCAATACCTTTTTGTACACCAAGAAGCACAACGGCTGCTGTGAGAAATATAAAAATAGCTGTAAACAAAAGAGGCGACATGGTTGAACCAATAAAATCACCAAAATATCCGTCAGCCGCAGCTGCACTTCCCTGCCCTGTTACAAATACTGTACCATACTTAATCACCCATCCGCCAATTACACAATAATATGGAAAAATAATCACAGGAACAAGAGAAGCCAGCACACCGATAAATGAACCTTTTTTATTAAGCGAGCTAAACGCTTTTATAGCACTCATGCCTGTCTTTCTGCCTATAGCGACCTCAGTAACCATAAGTGCAAAACCAAATGTAACCGCCAAAATCAAATATACAAGCAGAAATATTCCTCCGCCATATTGTGCTGCAAGATATGGAAATCTCCATATATTTCCAAGACCCACTGCTGAACCGGCAGCAGCAAGTACAAAGCCAAGTTTGCTGGAAAATCCAGCTTTTTGATTATTCATCATTCCATCTCCTTGTAAAATAATATATACGCAATATATTGTTTTATTATACACTATTTTACATTTTATGTCAATAGAATTTTGTAGCAATTTACTATTTTTTTGAAATATCGATATCTATATCTCCGCTGGTAGTATTAATTATGCATTTGGAATCTGCTGTACATGCAGGTATATCAATTTCACCGCTTACTGTATTAGCAATAAAAGCTTTTTCGGTAATAATAGAGCCCTCTACATCGCCGCTTACAGTTGATAAATCAAGAGCATTTCCATCACATCTGTAAAGTTCTATATCTCCGCTTACACTCTCAGCTCTCAGATCCATATTTGATATAACATTTTTCAGCTGCATATCTCCACTTGTGCTTTTAACAGCAATATCATCAGCCTTTGTATTCTGTATATTAATGTCGCCGCTGGTGCATTTAGCATACATCTCACCTGCTGTTATATTAGATATATTCACATTTCCACTGGTTGATTTTGAATAGATCTTACTTTTTGCATTTGACGATAATATGCTCACATCACCGCTGGTAGACCTGGCTGAAATATCCTCAGCCCTTATATTTAAAAGATTTATGTCACCGCTTGTCGTATCGAAAACGACACTGCCTTTAAATTCACCTTCACATTTTATATTACCGCTTGTATTGCTTATCTTAGCTTCATAAAATTTCAGTGAACCGGAAACATCGATTTCTCCACTTGTTGTTCCTATATTTAAAGATTGATATTCATGCTCTGGAAGATAAACAGTCATTTTTAACGAATCCCAATTTCCAAAATTGATACCAAAATAAATATTTTCATACCATTTTCTTGTATTTATTCGATTTATTGTAAGTGTGTCACCAACTACTTCCACGGTATGATAAAGCTTTTCTTCATCATTGCAAACTACTTTGCATTTATCATCTTCTGAAGGCATCAGAAAAACATCGTATTCGACATCCTCGATTTTTATGTTTTTAAAATCCTTATCAACAGAATATGTTTTCATCTCAGTTTTGAAATTATGGCTTTTATATGGGTCAAAGTCAGTAAACTCACTCTTATACACATCTGACGCAGCCGACGACAAGTCGAGTGTAGATATCGGTGGTCGCCGAATCATTAAAAAAAAAAAGGGGGGGGG
>CAMWPG010000129.1 GCA_947176075.1 uncultured Ruminococcus sp.
ATATTTTACTACTCGTTCTCTTAAATCTATACTGTAACTCATATCTCTATTTTATTTTATCATATAACTGTTAACTGTTTGATTATAAAGTTGTTATACTATATCACAGTTTGTGAATCTCAGATTTTATATAGATAGCTTAGAAGAAAAGGAGGTAAATCAATGCTCAAACAAATATTAATAATAGACGATGATGATGACTTATCCTTCATCATATCAGAAATGCTTGAAAGCTACGGCTACAGCGTGACTTGTGCAGCAGACAGTGAAAGAGCGTTTGAACTGCTTTCAGAGAATACCTATCATCTTATTTTGCTGGATATTAATCTTCCTGATACCACAGGCTTTGAGCTTTGCAAGGAGCTTCGTAGGATATCTACCATTCCTGTCATCTTTGCAAGCGCACGCACAAGTGAAACCGACCGTATCACAGGTTTTGACATCGGCGGTGACGACTATCTGCCGAAACCTTATTCTATGAAAGAGTTGCTTTCGAGAGTCAATGCTCTTATTCGCCGTACCTATGGATTTAACGAAGAGGAAAAAATAGTGATGTTCGGCAGTGTGTCGGTGAACATAACTGCCCGAACGGTCGAAAAAAACCGCATACCTGTTTCTCTGTCTCTCCGTGAATTCGATTTGCTTGCATATCTCTGTGCACATAAAAACACAGCACTCCCAAAAGACAAGCTGATTGCGGAGGTTTGGGGAGCATTTTCAATGGTTGAGACGTCCACGCTGACGGTTCATATCCGCTGGTTAAGAGAAAAGCTGGAGGATGATCCAGCAAAGCCGAAATTTATCAAGACAGTTTTCAAGGTGGGATATATGCTGGAGGTGTCGGAATGAAGAACAAGCTTATATATGCGGCGGCGGTATTTGCGGCGATGATTATTGCAATAACCGCCTGCTTTTTGATTTCCGACAGAATGGTAGATCCACGGGACGTAAAGTCTGAACAGATAGTTACTGCAAATGAATTAGAACAGCTTATCAATTCGGGACAAACAGATCAAGCCTCTGAACAAGCTGAAAAGTTGAAGGAAAGTCTGCGCAGATCCGATGCAGACTATCACAGCGACAAACGCACGATCGCAATGTGCGGAATTTCTCTTGCGTTTGTACTTACGATTTTCGGGTATGTTTATTTTGCGATTTTGCGTCCGTTTGATAAGATGAAAAATTTTGCCGAAAAGATAGCGCAGGGAAATTTTGAGATTCCGCTGAATTATGAACGTTCAAACTATTTTGGAGCGTTTACATGGGCGTTTGACAGTATGCGGCGCGAGATCACAAAGTCCCGTGCCTGCGAGCGTGAGGCTATTGAAAACAACAAGACGGTCATTGCAACGCTTTCTCATGACATCAAAACACCTATTTCCTCTATAAGAGCCTATGCAGAGGGACTTGAAGCAAATATGGACAACTCTCCCGAGAAACGTGAAAAATATCTCTCTGTAATAATGAAAAAGTGCGATGAGGTTTCAAGGCTTACAAACGATTTGTTTCTGCACTCCCTGTCCGATCTGGACAAGCTGAAAATAAATTCGGAAAGATTTGAGCTTTGTGGATTTATTGAAAACGCTGTGGGAGAAATCGCAGCGGAGCAGAACGATGTACGTTTCATAAATCCGAATTTTATTGCGGTTGTTTCTGCCGATAAAAACAGGCTTGTGCAGATCACCGAAAATCTAATAAACAATGCGAGAAAGTATGCAAAGACCCACATCGACGTATCTGTAACGCAGTCGGGCGGCAACATTGAAATCCATTTCCGTGATTACGGAAACGGAATTCCCGACGAGGATATGCCTTTTATTTTTGATAAATTCTATCGCGGAAAAAATTGCGGAAACGAGCAGGGCTCGGGTCTTGGCTTGTATATCGTGAAATACATTGCAGAGCAGATGCACGGAAATGTTATTCTGCATAATCATTCGGACGGATTGGAGGCTATCATCAGTCTGCCAATAATTTCTTGCAGTTCTTAAGGACTTCTTAATATCTTTTCTGGTAAAATAGAGCTATCATAAGAGAAAAGGAGAAAATCTATGAAAAATGCTATTCTATCGGCAAAGGGACTTTGCAAAAGCTTTGCCCACAACGGAGGACAGATACATATTCTTTCCCACGTTGATTTTGAGCTTTACGAGGGAGATTTCACTGTTATAATGGGAGCCTCCGGCTCGGGAAAGTCTACCTTGCTTTATTCTCTCAGCGGCATGGACAGAGCAACCGCAGGACAGGTCATTTACAACGGCGCAGATCTTGTTGCTATGAATGAAAAGGGTCTTGCAAAACTAAGATACACGGATTTTGGATTTATATTTCAGCAGATGCACCTTGTGAGCAATCTCACGTTGTTTGAAAATATCGCTGTGCCGGGTTATCTGAATAAGAAAAAATCCTCTGCAAAGGTAAAAGCAAGAGCGGAGAAGCTTCTTGAACAGATGAGCATTTCCCACATCAAAACACATCTTCCATCACAGGTTTCGGGCGGCGAACAGCAAAGATGCGCCATTGCAAGGGCGGTCATAAACAGTCCGAAGCTTCTCTTTGCGGACGAGCCTACAGGCGCTCTCAACCGAAAAAATACTACCGAGGTCCTGAATCTGCTCACGGAGCTTAACAGTTCGGGACAGAGCATTCTTATGGTAACTCACGACATCAAAGCTGCATTGCGTGCGACAAGACTTCTCTATATCGAGGACGGTAAGATCATCGGAGAGCTTTCCCTGCCGCCATACAATCCAGACAAGGAAAAATCAAGAGAAACTCAGGTAAACGCTTGGCTTACCTCCCTTGAATGGTGAGGTGCGGATATGGAGATCTTAACTTTAATAAAGGCAAATATCCGCCGTAAAAAAGGCTCGTTCGTAAGCGTTATTCTGCTCACACTTATTATTACAATGAGCCTTATAACGATTTTAAGCATCAAGGAAAGCGCTTTCAAAGGTGTCAATAACGCTCATGAAATATGCGATACTCCTGATTTGATTGTACTGTATCGCTCCGATAATCTTACCGATGATATGGTTGAAAAAATTAAAAGCGATGACAGGGTCAAACGTGTGGATATTGCAGATTCCATATTGACTGAAAAAGCGACAATGGGAAATGAAGATTACAACAATACAATGTTTATTACAAGATACGATGAAAACATCAGGCTTCTGAAGTCAGACTTGAATGGCATTGCGGAAAATACTCCCGAACTTCAAAAAGGCGGTATCTATGTACCGCAGGGATTGCTGACTGTTCTTCATGGAAAAGTGGGAGAAAAAATTACTCTTGAAACATTAGACGGAGAGCATGAATTTATCGTTAAGGGAATATTGCTTGAACCAACGATAGGTGCGTCAGTTATTGGATTTAAAAACTTATGTATAAGCGATGAGGATTTTTCGGAAATATCGTTCTCTGTTTCAGAAGCAGAAACAGAGGATATGCACGGCTTAAGTAAAACTCTTGAAATTTACAAAGCCGACGACTGCACACTTACAAACGGACAATTCCGCCGACAGCTTAATCTCGACACAGGCGTTACCAATATGTCAATAAGTTCTTTGACAAAGGACATGTCAATACATTATACAACACTTTTCCCCGAAATAATTTCTTCCGTTCTGATAGTGTTCGTAATGTTTTTGCTTGTAATTGTTGTAATCGTTACAGTGCATAGCATTTCAGTGGAAATTGAAACGAACTATGTGACCTTTGGCGTGCTTAAAGCGCAGGGCTTCAATAAAAATAAGATTCGTATGCTGTTTTTGTGTCAATATTTGCTTGCGGAGATGATAGGTGCAGTTCTGGGTATATCTTTAAGCATTCCGCTTATAAAACTGACCTCAAACATATTTGTGACTATCACTGCAATTCCCGCAATTACAAGCGTGCCTGCTGGAATTATTGCACTTATTCTTTTGGCTCTGTTTATGTTGTCAGCTGTTTCGATATTCTTTGTTACAATGAAGATAAACAAGATATCTCCCGTAAGAGCGATTTCTGGTGCAAAGAAAGAAATTTATTTTGACAGCAGGATGAACGCTCCGATAAGCAAAAAGCTTTTATCACCGAGTCTTGCTTTAAGGCAGTTCACGTCTGCCAAGCGAAGATACGCAGGAACTCTTGTTATTGTTGCAATACTCATATTTTTTATGATGACAATAACGATGCTTGCTAATGCACTGAATTCAAAATCAGCGTTGGAATCTATGGGCGCAATTGTGTCTGAGGTCGAAATTTCTCCAAAGGAAAAGTTATCTGATAATGATTATAAAATGATAGAGGATGAGATAGAGCGCTTTTCTAAAATCAAAAAAGCATACTATGTTAACGCTTCATATTTTTCCTTCGACGGAGAAGAAATGTATTGCACCATTTATAAAGACCCGTCAGTTACTCCTGTTCTCAAAGGCAGATCTCCGATCTACGACAATGAAATTGCTGTTTCGCCGATTTTACTTGATGAATTTAATTTAAAGATAGGCGATGAAGTTACGATTGGCTGGATGAATAAAAAAGAAAAGTATATTATTTCGGGAACAGTTCAACTAATGAACGATACAGGCAGAGCTTTTATAATGTCATATTCCGCCTCTGAAAAGATAGGATATGACGCAAATCTTTGGGGCTGTTATTCTTTAGAAAACGGAGATGATGAAAGTCTTAATGCAAAAATCGCCGACACACTTAACGAAAAATTCGGCGATATTATTGATGCAAAAGTGAGTGGCAAGCTGCTTGATGATACCTATGATATTGCAATAAGCGCAATGCAGATGATAATATATGTTTTCTCTGTGTTGTTTTCGCTTGTCGTAACGCATATGGTATGCTCGAAAGCCTTTATACAGGAACGCACAGATATAGGAATTTATAAGGCGGTAGGCTTTACATCTAAAAATCTTCGTATTCAGTTTGCAGTAAGATTTCTGATCGTTTCGGTTCTTGGATCGGCTGTCGGCGCATTATTGAGCGTGCTGTTCTCATCCAAGCTGCTGAGCGGACTATTACGCAGTATTGGAATTACACGTTTTGCCGTTGATTTTACAGCGTTTTCGTTTGCAGCTCCGACCATTCTTATTTGTGTTTGTTTCTTTGTATTCGCATATCTTGTATCACGAAAGATAAAAAGCGTTGCGGTCAGAGAGTTGGTAGTTGAATAATGATTTCGGTAGTTTAACAGTAATATTAAGGAATCACTGATTAAATCACGCCTTTGCGTGACCAGCAGTACTCAGTATAAAAATGACAGAGTTTGTAAAATGATACGGTAAACCGAAGATAGGTCAAGAAGATAGTGAACTTAGCAGACGTAAATTAAATAAGGCTACTGAAAAAACAATGAGGGAGATTCCTTGCACACAGGCATAAGGAATCTCCTTTTACTTATCAGCAAAATTATCGATAAGTACTGCGTGGGTTTGGTGTTATAGTTAAAAAACTTGAAAAGCAAAGCAAATGGTATCATATAAAGAATGAAATAAATGAGCAGAATCACGAATTTTTGTTCATAGTATCGCAGCGTCTTTTTTTACGTGTGATTCCAAGACGTTTTA
>CAMWPG010000130.1 GCA_947176075.1 uncultured Ruminococcus sp.
ACTCATATCTCTATTCTATCATATAACTATTTGATTGTCAAGTTGATATACTATAAAATCATTTCTCATTGGCTTCGTTCATAATTTGTTTACTCGTTGAAATACCGTGCCCCTTTGCTTTGGAGGACTTGACAACCACTTGGAAGTATGCTATAATGAAACTATCATTTCCCAAAAAGGAGATTTCAATCATGAAATGCAGATCAGCAGCAGGATTGCTCCTGAGTGTCGCACTCCTGTCTGGTATGCTCTCGCTGCCAGCCAGCGGTGAGGAAATCGGTTTTCTTCACACAAATGGACGGCAGATCGTGGAGGAGAACGGTATGCCGTTCCAGATCAAGGGCATGGCGTTTGGCAACAATGTGTGGAATAATCCTAAGACAGCACCGGAAAACCTCCATCATACACAGGAGAGCTACCGGGAACTTGCGGAGATTGGCTTTAATTCCGTGCGATTTTATCTCAATTATGCGCTGTTTGAGGACGATGACGATCCCTATCACTACAAGCAGTCCGGATTTGACTGGCTCGATCAGAATATTGTGTGGGCAAAGCAGTATGGTATCCGACTTGTACTAAACATGCACTATCCGCAGGGTGGCTATCAGTCTCAGGGAAAGGGCGGTGCCTTTTGGACGGATGTGGAGAATCAGAAGCGTCTTGCCGCCCTCTGGACAGCCATTGCAGAGCATTGCAAGGACGAACCGGCGATTCTTGGCTACGGTCTGCTCAACGAGCCGATTCCCTGTGTCTCTGTGACAGATGACCCATACGAAACATGGCATGACATTGCGCAGATGATGACAGATGCCATACGCACAGTGGATACGAACCACATTATTTTTGTTGAGCGTATGCTCGGTTGCCAAACCAGCGATTCGACTGCTGTGGACTGGAATGTTTCTGCCAAAGAGTCCTGTGAGCGCATTCTGCTTGATGATGATCAGGTGGTGTATGAATTTCATTTCTATGAGCCATATACATTCACCCATCAAGGAATGGACTGGGCAGGCACCTCTGGGCAATACTGCACCTATCCGGATCCAAACAAAGTGTTTGTTGCCGGAGAGACATGGGATTCTGCTACATTTTTCGGCGGTCGTCTTACACAGGCGGATACAGAGTGGACAGAGCTGAAAAGCGGCAAGATCAAGATTACCAAGGAGAACCTTGCCATCGGCTTTACGTTCCAAGCACAGGGATTAGGCAGCTCCGGTGAAGCATTTCTGGACGATGCAAGGATTGAAGTCTATGACGAAACAGGGGCTTACATCGGAGATGTGTTTGCCGATACTTTCGATGCGCCGGAATCCATGATGTTCTGGTCGTCGGACAATTCCGGCAGTGCAGGCTTTGTACGTACTGACGGCAATTCGGCAAATGGATGTCTTTGTATCCGGGGAACGGCTGACGATGCCTGTGTGCGGCTTTCCCTCCTCAAGCCCGTGGTTGGCTATTCCTACCAGGCAGTTGGTTTCCTCAAGCAGTCTGGGATGAACACATCCGCAATCGTGCGACCACGTGTGGATCTATTGCGTGGTGACAGCGTGAATGTGTTTGATAAGAGCTATCTGGCATCCGCACTATCACCTTATCTGTCGTTTTCTGAGGAGTACCAAGTGCCTATCTACTGCGGTGAATTTGGCGCAGATACAGTAAGCTTTGCACAAAACCGAGGCGGTAGCCTGTGGGTGACCGATATGCTCGAGCTAATGCAGACGCAGGCTATTGGATTCAACTACCACACCTATCACGAGGATTCCTTTGGATTGTACCAAAACAATCCACTGTCTCCTCCTGCCAAGCGCAATGATGTGCTCTACAGTACGTTCTTTGCATCTCTGGCAGAGGATGCAATCAGGGGTGATGTCAATGCAGATGGTGTGTTCTCAATAGCCGATGTGATACTGCTACAAAAATGGCTGTTGGCTGTACCGGATATAAATCTTGCTAACTGGAAAGCTGCCGATCTCTATGAGGACTATAAACTCAATGTGTTTGATCTTTGTCTAATGAAAAGAGCGTTTATTGATAGCAATACAACGTAATGATATATTAATAAGGGATAAATCAGGTAAATGCCGTTCTGTGGAATAGAGTGTTGCAGAACGGCATTTTTTTACAAAAGCATAGCCTAAAGCAACACCACCAAATTATTTCACACAAGTCATAAACGGACTTCTGCACCATTGCAAAATATCCTTATACTCTAACGGTACAAAACAATATATACGCACACAGCCACCTGAGAGCATTTCTAAGGTGGCTGTATTTTTTGTTCGAAGTTTGCACGGTCAATTCTGAATCGTTTCCGTTCCGCTGATGGGATGCTGTTCATTGAGCAAGGAGAGCCGATATGGCTCGGCAGTCAGAGCATTTTCTTCTTCGGGTACAGGATTCACCATATCTGCTGTGATGCCGTGCGTTTCTTCATACTCACGCACACGGCGGTAGAATGTGTTAGCTGACAAATCCATTCTCCGCATAAAGTCCCTGCCTGTGATGTGCTTGGCTTTTCATTCCACATAGAGCTTGTCAAACCTCTTCCAATCAATCGGAATAGGCTTTTGCCCTGTGTACGACCCTGCATATATACAGCAGGCATACAATAAATAGGTGTCAATGCTTGAAAAAGCAGAGAAAGAAAAGCTGAAAAAGATAATCGCAATAGACGGAAAAACTATGCGTGGAAATACGAAAAATGGCGAAAAACCTAATCATATTGTAACTGCATGGAATCGTGAAGACGGATATAGCATGGGACAACAGATAGTTAATGAAAAAAGTAATGAGATTACAGCAATATCGAAGCTGCTTGATAAAATAAATATAAAAAATTCAGTTGTAACGATAGACTCAATGGGAACACAAGTGGCAATAGCAAAAAAATAAAAAGCAGAAAACAGAAAAGGAGATTATGTCCTTGCAGTTAAAGAAAATCATAAGATACTATTTGAAAAAATATCCTTGAATTTTGAAGACGCTGATCACTTGACGAAAATCAAGGATAAAGGAAATTATCATCGTACATCTGAAAAGAATCATGGAAGTGCAGATGTAAGAGAATATTATCAGACAAACAGTATCAGTTGGTTAAACGGCAAGGAAAAATGGGAAGGCATAAAAAGTATAGGTATATGGTTATCTGTACTTACAAAGGTGTTTCCGAAAAAAGATATTACATATCAAGCCTTAATCCCGATATTTAACTGTTTTCACGTTCTGTAAGAGGTCACTGATCAGTAGAAGCAATGCATTAGCAGCTTGGTGTGACATTTAAAAAAGATAAGAATCATACATTAAATAAAACTGCTGCGGAAAATCAGAATATTATCCGCAAATGGTGTCTTACTGCTCTTAAACAGGCTGTTTTTATGAATGGAAAAGTAAAATCTATGAGACAGAAACGCATGGTCATTTCTTTTAGTCCCATTAAATATCTTTATTACGTTCTTTCTCTATAATGAGTTACAAAACAGTTATAATCGCAACAATGTAGGGGGAGAATATATTTTCATGCGTAGGGTCTGGTGATGTTAGAAAAAAATATTGACAAAACAAATGCGTTTATGTTATAATTTATAATATTATGTTGGAAACAACAGGATATAAAAATACCGGAGCTTTTCCGGAAAATGAAAGGTGGAAATATATGGATTCATTTAACAAATTCCTTGCAGCAGTTGACAATTGGGTATGGGGTATTCCTCTTATAGTGCTCATTATGGCGTGTGGACTTATCCTCACCATTAGAGGAAGAGGACTTCAGTTTCGACATTTGGGCAAGGCGCTAAAATTTATGGTCAAAAACGAAGATGACGGAGAAGGTGAAGTTTCAAGTTTCGCCGCACTTTGTACAGCTCTGTCTGCTACTATTGGTACTGGTAATATTGTAGGTGTTGCTACAGCTATTGCAGCCGGAGGAGCGGGTGCGCTTTTCTGGATGATAGTTGCTGCTCTTCTTGGTATGGCTACTAAATATGCCGAAGGATTTCTTGCAATAAAATATCGTACAGTTGATTCTGAAGGACATTACCTTGGCGGTCCGTTCTATTATATCGAAAGAGGTATGGGTAAGAAATTTAAGTGGCTTTCTGGACTTTTTGCTATTTTTGGAGTATTAGCAGGTCTTTTGGGTATAGGTACTATCACTCAGATAAATGGCATTACCTCTGCTGTAAATAATTTTTTTACATCTGATATTGCATTCACAATAGGAAGCGGTGAAAGTGCAAATGCTATCTCATGGGCGACTATAATTGCCGGTCTTATTGTAACTGTACTTGCTGCGCTTGTTATAATTGGTGGAATAAAGCGTATTTCATCCGTATCACAGGTTGTAGTTCCGTTCATGGCTGTGTTATACATATTATTTGCTTTGATACTTGTTATAATGAATATCACAAAAATTCCAGATGCAGTTGTAACAATTGTAAAAAGTGCGTTTGGACTTGATGCTGTTGCAGGCGGTGCTATTGGTTCTATGATGATAGCAATGCAAAAAGGTGTTGCAAGAGGTATTTTTTCAAATGAAGCAGGTCTCGGATCTGCTCCAATAGCAGCAGCAGCAGCTCAGACAAAAGAGCCTGTACGTCAAGGGCTTGTAACAATGACAGGTACGTTTATTGATACTATAATAGTATGTACAATGACAGGTCTTTCTATAGTTATTTCCGGAGCTTATCTGAATACTGATCTTGAAGGTGTTGAGATTACCACAGCCGCATTCCAAAGCGGACTTCCATTTCCGTCTCAAGTGTCTGCATTCGTACTTATGATATGTCTTATATTCTTTGCATTCACAACGATTCTTGGCTGGAGCTACTATTCTGAAAGATGCTTGGCATATCTTACAGGCTCTAAAAAATCTGTTACTGTTATATACAGATGGATTTATATTGCTGCTGTATTTATCGGACCATATCTTACAGTTTCTGCTGTGTGGACTATCGCTGATATATTTAATGGCCTTATGGCTCTGCCAAATATAGTTGCACTTATTGTATTATCAGGTGTCATGGCAAAAGATTCAAAAGAATATTTCAGTAAAAATAAGCTTGGTGCAAATGTTAAGTAATATAATTAAAGTAACAAAAAGCTCTTCTGAAAGAGCGATACTTATAAAGAAGTATCAAAGCCTGAGAACATTGTTTTATGTTCTCAGGCTTGTTTTTTTATTTGCTTACTCGTATAACTCACAATTTATCAGATATTTATAATGCTGCATTTAACTCTGTAATAATGTCTTTTATATCTTCATTTAGTTTTTCTGTATTTAACAACATATCATCAAATAACCTATTAAGATTATTTTCAAAATTATTTGGAAGAATAGTGCATCGTTGTTTGCATAATTTGATTAAGCGTTTTTCTCCAGGGTGAGTTAAGCTGTTCATAGCAAATATAATATCAAAGTAGGACTCTAAAAATGCCGTTACTCTATGAATTATACTTACTTTATCATTTCTTTTACAAGCTTTTTCTATCTGATTAAAATACGCTGGCATGGCGGCACATAATAGATTGTAGTTTCTCTTGA
>CAMWPG010000131.1 GCA_947176075.1 uncultured Ruminococcus sp.
AACACCCTTTTACTCATCAGGAGGGATTTTGACATGCAATTTGCAAAGTTTGTAACTGTTTCACTTGCAGCGGCAATGGCAGCAGGTTCAATGACAGTATCAGCGGCAGCTTCCGGCGGTGATGCTTCAGCGCAGAGTGCAAGCGGTCCTTCGATGATACCTTCACTTTTGATAATGGTACTGCTTTTTGTAGTAATGTATTTCATCCTTATCCGACCTCAGAAGAAGAAGGAAAAGGAGCAGAAGGCTATGCAGCGTGATCTTCGTGTTGGTGACGAGGTAGTTACTATCGGAGGCATTGTAGGGCTTGTCGTTAAGACAACAGAGGACACTGTTGTTATTGAATGCGGTGGAGACAGAAGCAGACTTCGTATAAAGAAATGGGCAGTTCAAGAAAATGTTACTATACGTGAGGATAACGAAAGAGCACGTGAAGCAGCAGCTGCTGAAGCTCAGAAGAAAAAAGAAGCTAAGAAAAAAAGCAAAAATGCTGATGCTTCTGAAAATAATGATGATCAGGGAATGCTTAAAGATTGATTTGAATATATTCAAAGTATATATTGAGCTGAAATCATTTTAGTATGTCTACTGAAAATGAGCAGCGATAAAACGCTGCTCTAATTTTGTTATTTAGCGGAGGTGTTTTATGCGAACTTTAAAAAATATGGCGGGGTTCAGACTCGTTGTTATGATTTTGTCGAGCTTGCTTATAGTAACATTGCTTTTTAATCCTGCTATTTATACAAAAGCAAGTGCATACCAAAATTCTGATTTTTCTGATGAATACGGAGATTTTCTATATGCTCTGGGGGAAACGGAATCTGGTAATAATTATCAGGCATCAAGCGGACAGTATTTTGGCAGATGGCAGATGGGCAAGATAGGACTTCAGGATATTGGATTTATTGATTCCTACGGTAACTGGACTGAGCTTGCGGCATCTTTTGGCATTACAAGCATTGATACATTTCTTACTTCTGAAGCAGGTCAGGATTATGCTGTTCTTGCTTCACATAAAAATATACTGTATTATGCAGAAAATATGGGAATTACCGCTTATATAAATACCTATGTAAATGGCGTTCAGATGACATTTGCAGGAATGATAGCTGCTGCTCATGCTCTTGGAGTCGGCGGACTTAAAAGCCTTATAGTAAATGGAACAAGCGGTTATTACGGCAATGATTCTGTAGCCCTGAGCTATATGAAAAAATATGGTGTTTATGATATTGAGAACACAATAAGAAATAGAAAGCTTGTTTCAGGAACTGCGGCGGATACCACCACTACAACAACAACAACTACTACTACTACTACAACTACAACCACAGCAACTACTACAACGACCGCCGCAACAACAACTAATACCACTACATCCACTGCAATTCAGACTACATTATCTTCTCTTACATCGGTTACGGCAGATACACAAATTTTACCGCCATCATATATTGATGTAACTGCATCTTCAAATGTGGTTATTGTAGGTGATGTACTTGATATCTTTCTTGAAAGTGATAATGCAGAAAAGTACAGTATAGTTTTGAAATCACCAAGCGGTAGTACATCGGAATATTCATTGTCAGGAAGTTCAATGGGTTTTGTTGTATCTGAGGAAGGTATCTACACTATTAATGTGACCGGTTATAATGAGATAGGAAAGGCCTATGCAGAGCCGATATATGTAGCAGTAAAGAAAAAGACTGCTGTAAATGAAGAAAATATTGGTGATGCTAATGGAGACGGAACGGTAGATATTTCGGATGCGTCTCTTATACAGCGATATTATGCTTGTAAAGCAGTAGGCATTCCTTTAAATGTAGATACAACTTTTAATTTTGATTATGCTGATGTAGACGGTAATAAAAGGATAGATTTGGCAGATGCTACTCTTGTGCTTATGTATTACGCTCAAAAAGCTGTCGATCAAAATACAACATGGAATGATATTCTGACAGCGGAATAAGAGTAAACAGCTCTGCATAAAATGTCTCAGTGAGATTATTTATGCGGAGGTGATGCGACAATGAAAATAAAATGCAGAAAAGTTAGACATTTGTATGGAAATTCAAAATGTTGCTGCTTTATAGGAGCAGCTGCAGTTGGGATACTCGTAATATTGATATTTATTTCCGGATTTTCTTTGCTTATATCATGCTTTGATGCCTCGGATGATCTCGTTTCATGTATGGCGGTTGTTGCTCTTTGTGCAGGCAGCTTTGCAGCAGGATTTACAGCAGCAAAACGTAGGCGAAGACATGGATTATGTGCTGGCTTAGGAATAGGCATACTTATTTATATTGTAGTATTTTTATTTGGTATTGTGCTTATGAAGAGCTTTAGCGGTGCTGGTACATTTATGAAGCTTATTCTTATAATATTGTGCAGCTGTATCGGAGGAGTATGCGGTGTAAATACTCGTATGTGCAAACCACCTAAATAAGTGAAATAATTATATTATAAATGCCTCGCACATTTGCTTACTGCGTGCGTATCGGCAAATAGCAAACGCCAAATAAATTTGTCGTTTACTATAAATGTCAAAAATAATTTGTTGTTTGCTATAAATGGAATGAAGCACTGTTGTGCAATATGTAAAAATTCTGTATTTTATAGCAAAGACTATTGAAAAATCATGCCGTTTATGGTAAAATATAAAAAATAAATATCGATTTGGAGGGAACTCAGTATGAAGCATATCAAGACTATCAATAAGGCTAATCTCAAGGCAACTGCTGCTAAGGGCGGCTGCGGTAAGTGTCAGGCTTCCTGTCAGTCTGCCTGCAAGACTTCATGCACTGTTGCAAATCAGAAGTGCGAGAGATAAGCTAAAGCTTTTCTGAAAATATCCGCATACCTTTGGTGTGCGGATTTATCAGTATATAGGGAGGGACAGAGCTGTCCCTTTCTTTGTTTATAAACATGAGAAAAAAGGATGGTTTATTATGATACATAAATATAAGCTTTGCGGTTATAATGTGGTGCTGGATGTAAACAGCGGCGGTGTACATATTGTAGATGATCTTACATATGATCTTCTGACAGATGTTAAGCCGCCGTTTTCAGAGAAATGTCCCGAAGAAGTTGTTGAAAAGCTTTCAAAGGCTTACAAAACGGATGATATAATATCTTGTTATGAAGAAGTGCTGGAGGCATATAAGGAAGGCGTATTGTTTTCCGAGGATGATTATGAGCAGTATGCAAATGTTGCGGTGGCATCTCCAATAAAGGCTATGTGTCTGAATATTGCTCATGACTGTAATCTAAGGTGTGAATACTGCTTTGCGTCAACGGGTGATTTTGGCGAGGGCAGAAAGCTGATGACATATGAAACTGGTAAAAAAGCTATTGACTTTCTGTTGACACATTCAGCAAACAGAGAAAATCTTGAGCTGGACTTTTTTGGCGGCGAACCGCTTATGAATTTTGATGTAGTAAAGCAGATCGTTGAATATGCAAGAAGCAGAGAAGAAGAATATGGCAAGAAATTTCGTTTTACGATTACTACAAACGGTATGCTGCTTGATGATGACAAGATAGATTTCATAAACAAGGAGATGTCCAATGTTGTTTTGTCCATTGACGGAAGAAAGGAAGTCAACGACCGTATGCGCAAGCGTGTTGACGGAAATGGCTGCTATGATCGTATTATACCGAAATACCGCAAACTGGTGGACAAGCGCGGTGACAAGGAGTATTATGTAAGAGGGACATATACAAAGTATAATCTTGATTTTTCTGAAGATGTATTCAGTCTTGTTGATGCAGGATTTGATCAGATATCTGTAGAGCCGGTGGTAACAGATCCATGTGATCCTTATGCACTTACAGAAAAGGATTTGCCGGTCATTTTCAAGGAATATGAGAAACTTATGAAGCGTATTCTTGATTATGAAAAGACAGGGAAAAGGTTCAATTTCTTCCATTTTATGCTCGACTTGGATCAGGGACCGTGTGCTATAAAACGTCTTAGGGGCTGCGGATGTGGTAATGATTATGTTGCAATAACTCCTGATGGTGATATTTATCCGTGTCACCAATTTGTAGGAGAAGAAGCCTATAAAATGGGTAATATTGATGAAGGCACGTTTAATTATGAAATGAAGAGCGATTTTGCTAAAATGCATATATATACAAAACCTGACTGCTGTGACTGCTGGGCAAAATTTTATTGCAGCGGAGGCTGCAATGCGAATAATTATCAGTATGCAGGAGATACAAGAAAGGCGCATGTAATGTCGTGTGAGATTGAGAAAAAACGTCTGGAATGTGCTATCGTTCTCAAGGCAATACGTATGGGAGAAAGTGCTGATCCATCTGAAAATGAATGATTTTAAAAGAATAAAAAGGTTGTCTGTTAAGACGAATACGCATATAGAAGTAATGCCCGAAAGTAGTTTTTGGAACTGCTTTCGGGCTAATTTTAATTATTTGTTTGTTCGCATAAATCAGAATTTATTTTACGGATATTCCAATCATCACAGTTTCTTCGTCTGTATTATTCCACACGGAATGTGGGATTTTTCCATTGACTAAAAACGCTTCATCTTTTTTGATTATAATTTCTTTATCATTCAATAAAACTTTGGCTTCTCCGCTTGTTACAATAAATAAATGATTATGCTCATGAGTATGCTTTTTGGTTGGTCCGCCTCCTTTTAATTCAATATAGGCAATAGATCCGTCAATTATTTTCCCCATTGAAGCAAATAATTTTTTTGCTGCAAAATTAGTATGATTTGGTGGTGTTATAAATCCTTCTTTCATAAAGCATATTTCTCCTTTAAATTCCAATTTGTCTTACTAAAAGTATACATCAAGGGGAGTTATATGTCAATAGAAACGCCATAGTATTTTGGACTTATAATCAAAAATACTATGGCTAAAAATTTCTATATGAGTATAGCTCTTATGGGCAGCCTTTTTAGTATGGTTCACAAGTATTATTATTTTGCAGCGCTTTAATATCGTTCACAACATTCTGAATGTGTAAAATCTGTTCATTAGTAAGTCCGCTTACATTAAGAGTGCGTTTGTTGGAGAGCCCAAGAATATAATCAGCGCTTACAGAAAATGTTTTTGATATTTTAATTACCATATCAATAGATGGCTGAATATTACCATTTTCCCAGTTACTAACACATTGTTTTGAAACAAAGAGCTTATTGCCAAATTGAATTTGATTTAATCCTAAAGATATTCTTAGCTCTTTGATACGTTCTTCAAACATAAATATCAGCTCCTTAGTCAAATATTGCAATACTATTGTAAATTAAAGATTGACAAATGTAAAATACTTTGGTATACTAATATTTGACGTATATGTAAGATCAAAAAGGAGAACTATATTATGAACCGATACAAGCGAGCATACTATAAGATATACACAAAGACGTTAGATATAC
>CAMWPG010000132.1 GCA_947176075.1 uncultured Ruminococcus sp.
ATCGCTTACTTTTCACTATATTTCCTCCAATATACTTAATTACACATTAATTATTAAACATTTTTAATTTATAATCAAGGGTAAAAATACACAAAAAATAATGTGCTGCCATAATGCAACACAGTATTTCAAAGATATATTTGCAATTATACTATAGAGGCAAGATACTGCTCCAGTCCTCCAAATATTGTAAACGCCACCTTTTGCTGATACTCCTCCGTTTCAAGCAATGATGCTTCGCTGGGATTTGAAAGAAAGCCGCATTCTACCATAACAGTTGGATTCTCACAGTAGTAACACAAAAATAACTCCTTACCACAAAGCTTTATCTCACGTTTATTTTCAGGCTGCAACTGTGAAACAAATGAATCCTGTATCGACTGAGCAAGAGCAGAACTACCCTTAACCTCATTTGAATAAAACATTTGCGCACCACTATATGAAGAATCAGTGAACTGATTCTGATGAATGGATAGGCAAACAGCATTATCATGTTTATTGAAAATCGCTAATCTATTATCCATATCCGAGCTTTTTTGATTTGCAAGTCCCTCTATTCCATCATTATGTATAGAACGATCTGTGTCTCTTGTTACTTCAACAGTATATCCGCAGATTTGCAGCATTCTGCGAAGATGAAGAAGAATATTTAGGTTTATCCCCTTTTCAGGTACACTGTTTACTGATACACATCCGCCATCTGCACCGCCATGTCCGGCATCAAGTATAATTATTGGTGGCTCATACGGCTGCTTTATAACTGAAGTAAGCATAGCATTCTCAACAGCTTTTGTTCCTCCGAAATACACAACTGCCACTCCTACAGATATAGCAAGACAAAGACCCGCTATACGCTTTATGATTTTCTTTTTGATATTCTTCATACGCATACTCCTCGCATTCATTTTTTGGTATATATGTATGTCTGATTATATTTTTTAGAACCTTTATCAATATTATGCTATATATAAGCAAAAGCTTCCTCCTGACAAAACAGGAAGAAGCTTTTCTTATTTACTGAGGTATAAAATTATAATCAAATACAAGAACACGATATTCAGTGTTATTCACCATAACAGGTAAATATTCAATATACTCATCAAGAAGAGGACTTTGTATATCTATAAGAGTTTGATGTTCCGGCGGACTAAGAAGCAGAAAATATTTTTCCTGTCCCTCTTGATCCTTATACCAATTGGATGATGACTGATAAATACGTTGCGTAACGCCATTCTGATCAATATTTACATCGCGAGTTTTGACATTTGAATCGGATATAAGAGTAATTGCATTTGCATTCCAGAATGTAGCATAGCCATAGGTAAGTTCATTATCTTCAAGGAATTCAGCAAGCTCATAAAGATTATTTTCCTTATGATAATCCTTTGGAATATCGCTCACAGTTTTAAGATTTATTATTGATACCATTATCATAGGTATTGAAAGAACCGCCGCAACCCTTCCAATCGATGTCTTACTTGCAATAGCCCAGTGAATGAATAGTATAGAAATAATAAGAGATGTTCCCATAATAGGCGTGAGTCTCCAGTCAGCAGCTGAGAGCACTCCACATATATAACCTATAAGCACGATTGCAGATGATGCCCAGTGAAGCCATATGGATATACGTAGCATACGAGCATCTTTTGCATCTTTGAACTTCGCATAAAAGCATGTGGCAATAATTGGCATAACAAGCATTATAAGAGAAGCTGCCATATAGAGCAGATTTACTATACCCTCTTTGCTTGAAAGTCTTATATGACTAAGATCTTGAACGCCATTGAGTTTCATCCATGCAAAAGGGAAATTGTGAATATGGTCTGTCCATGTATTCATTTCAGAGAATATAGAATTTGCATCCTGATATCCTGCGACCATATCGCCCATCCATTTTCCGTTTAACTTTATGCCAAGAATAATCATTACACCAAAGCATATTATTGCAAGAAATGTTTTCAAAGCTTTTTTACTAATAATATCATTACGATTATCAACAAAAAATTCAGCAAATATTGCACCTACAAATGGAACAGCAAAGATAGAGAGTGCTGAGATGCCATCCGTAGCGGTAAACATAACAAACACAGAAAGAATCACAAATGTAAGTATGAGTCTCAAAATCGTTCTTTTTCTCTTCCTTTGACCTGGAGAAATACTATGAAGCTTCTGTGAAACATTAAGAATATGGAAGTACAAATAAAGACCTATTACAATAAAGAGAATTCCAAGCGTATAATAGATTGTATGCTGCCAGAAGATCTCTCTAAGCTTCTTTGTAGAAAGCGTCATTGACAGGAATAGAGAACCAGCAAGACAAATCGCTCTTATATTCCAGTGCATTTCTTTTAGCATAAGGCAGAAAAATACTATTAGGAGGATAAAATAGCCCATCATTCCTCCTATGTGCGCTTTCATTGTAAGTCCGAAAAGCATGATAAGCGGCTGCATTATAACATTTATTCCAAATGGAAGGAAGCATGCATATGAGAAATCCTTGTCATATACACTACCGCTCTCTACAGAGGCATTTGCCCACATAATAGTATCAGTACAATCTGAGTGAAATTCTCCTCTGTATGCAGAGGTTATATAGTAAGTTACAATGCCAATTACATATAAAAATATAATAATAGGAATGACATAGGAAAGAATTTTTACGATGGTCGGAATACATTTTTTCACAAATGCAAAAGCATTTCGAAGTCCATTCAGAAATAATTTAAATTTATTTTCCGGCTGCTCCTCAACAAAATCATTATTTTCAAAATATTCATTCAGCGAATCAATATCTGTCTGCTCTGTTGCAACAGAATCATCGCTTTCTGCATCTTCATTTACCGGATCACTATTTTCCTGCTCTGTTTCAACAAAATCATCGTTTCCAGTATCTTCATTTGATGAATCATTATTTTCTCGCTCTGTATTTACAGGATAGTCATTCTCCTGCTGCTCTGTATCCATCAATGCAGCATCTCTCTGCTTTTCATTCAATGAAGCATTATCTTCAGAGTGAGAATCTATGTTTTTTTCATTATCCAACATTTATTTATCCTTTCCGCACCAACTCAATCATCAGTGCTTTTCTTGGTAAAAAGAAGTATTTTACGTGCGAAAAAGTTCCAGAAGAAAGCTGCTGCTGTGGAAACTATCTTTGAAAGGATTTGATAGGCACTTGTTTTGTCTGCCAGCCACAATTCAAAAATCTTTGTAATACCCATTGTCATAAAGAGTCCCACAAGACCTATTGCAGCGAATCCTAAAAATTCTATAAGCTTTGACTTCACCTTAGAATTTTTAAATATCCAGAACGTACTGAGGATATAATTGACTGCAAGACCTGCCATAAATGAAACAGAATTTGCCATAACTGCGTAGTTCTCATGGAATATAAATTTGAACAGGATATATGATATTCCCCAGTCTACTACTGTAGCAAGACCGCCTACAAAGAGATACCGGAAAAATTGAATAAATGTATTTTCTGTATCTCCTGCAAACAGCTTTCCAATTTTTCCCGTTTTAAGTATATCCTTGATCTCCTGAAACTGAGAATTAGCCATTATTGTTTTTTCTCCTCATGATATTCTTTTTCTGTATTAACATTCCAGATATTTGACTTATCCTTGCTGCCTGACTTGATATTCTTTACTGTCTCAAATGATGTGACCATAGAATGATCAATATTATTATAACGATGCTGACCATTTCTGCCAACGCAGTAGAGGTTATCAATAGTATTAAGATAATCAACGAGCTTGTCCATTTCATCATAAGTATCAAAATATGCAGGATAAGCCTTCTTTACCTTTTCCATATGAGTGTCGATAACTTCGTTAACATTATTAATAAGACCCAGTTCTACCATTTCCTTAACGCAGAAATCAGAGAACTGTTTTTCTGTCATATTCCAGAATTCATCTCCCTCATTTACAAAATACTCAAGTCCTATCCATACAGTATTTTCAAGATCGTTTACCATGTAAGGTGACCAGTTATTGTAAATCTGGAAACGACCCATTTTAACACGTCTGTCCTGAACATACACCCAACAGTCAGGAACGATATTGCCAACTGTTTTCATTTCAGTCTTATTTTCAAGATTAAGCTTTGGAACAAGTACGCCCAGAGTCATATAATCACGATAAGGCAGACCGGCTGCAATTCTTGCCGGCTCTTCAGGAACATCATTCATACCGTCAACAAGATCCTTAACCGGCATTGATGATATTACAATATCTCCGTCAAGTGATATTTGCTTTCCATCCTTTTCATATGTAATACCGGTAAGCATATTTTTATCATTTTTGTGAAGCTTTTTAACCTGAGCATTCATTATGAGATTTCCGCCCAGCTTTTTGATTTCATCAGCAGTAACCTCCCAGAGCTGTCCCGGACCAAGCTTAGGATATTTAAACTCCTCAATAAGCGATGTATTAACCTTTCTATTCTTTACATTAAAAAGCTTTCCAAAGAAATCCTTAATGATTCCCACTATAGAAAGACCTTTTGTACGCTGCGCTCCCCATGAAGCATCAATTTCGCTGGGATGTCTTCCCCAAAGGTTTTCCGTGTAATTCTCAAAGAACATTGCATAAAGCTCTTTACCAAAACAGTTGATGTAGAAGTTTTCAAGATTTGTCTCCGGTCTCTTGTGTATAACAGAGGCAATATAACTGAATCCTACTTTCATTGTAGTAAGGAAACCAAAATTACGTATGGTTTCCGGCTTAAGAGAAACAGGATAGTCATAAAATTTATCATTAAAAAGTATACGTGAAACACGGCATCTTTTAAGCATTACACGATTTTCATGTTGTGGATCTGGACCACCTTTTTCTGTCTTAACGCTGCGGTTAAGAAGAATATCGTCATATGAAGGTAAGCCCTGAACAGGCAGCATTTCCTGCCACCACTTATTTACCTCCGGCATTTTGGAAAAAAAGCGATGTCCGCCCATATCCATACGATTGCCTTTATAATTTACAGTTTTGGAAATGCCGCCGATAGCGTTTGTTTCCTCAAGAATCGTCACATCGTACTCACTGTTATTATCTCTGAGAAGCTCGTACGCAGCAGTAAGACCGGCAGGTCCTGCCCCTACAATAATTACTTTTTTCATAGTATAGATCCTTTCTCTTATTAATTTGTTTCAAAATGCTCTGTGCGGACAAATTAAAAATTCCTGCAAAAACATTTTGCAAGTCTATCTTAACATAAGCACAAAACACATATGATATATTATAACACATATAAAATATTTTTGCAAGCATTTTTTTATTTTTTTAATAAAAGCCTATTCAATATATTTT
>CAMWPG010000133.1 GCA_947176075.1 uncultured Ruminococcus sp.
ATTCAGTATAATGTAATTAGAATATAAATAGACAAATACTCTCAAAATATGACATTAATGTCAATATAATATTGTTAAGGAGAATCTAATTTGAAATATGGCTATAGAATTATGATGACAGAATGCTGTGAACTCCCTGAAAGTATTCCAATGGAATCAGGCTGCACAAATGGCTTTTCGGAAGCACCATACCTTGTTGATGAAGTTGTTTATGATACATTAAAAGATGCAGAAGAGGTGCTGAAGAATTATCGTTCAATAAAGTCAGGATTTGTTACAGATTCATCGTTTAAAAGAGTGTACAGCGCTCGTGAATTTTACATAGAAAAAATCAAAGTAGGTGAGTATGACCGCAAGCTCAAATCATACGGTGCGGTTAAATATGCAGAGTTTGAAACATTTGAAAAAGGAAAAGAACCGGTATTCTGCACTGAACCACCCGCTGTGGTCAAATGGTGCAACAGAAAAAATTATTGTGGATCTGTTGAAGAAAATATTATATACAAAGGCAGAAAAAAGAAGAATACAAAAAAATAAAGAGCTAATGCTATATGTTTTATTTAGATACAGCACCTTTTACAAAATAATGTCTACAAGTACAGCGAAAAATATGACTATTTTCTTAAAAAGCAGTTGTAAACGCTTGATTCATTCACGATTCTTGACAAATAAAATTGACTATGATATAATTTTAGTAAAATGAAATATGCTTTAAAAAGTTGATTGATATATATGTTTGCCGCTTTCAACAAAGTTTACAGCATTTTACACAAAAAGCTTGATACAAGCAATTAAGAATTCCTTGTTGTTTGGGAAATCTGCATATTTGTGATTACACCATTATTGCATAATCATATGAAACCATAATAAATATAAACCCATAAAAGAAAGGAGAGCTTCAATATGAGTTTACAGGAGTGCTATAAGGAATTGGACGGAGCATTTGAAGATGTTTGCCAGAGACTTTTCAGTGAAGCCTTGGTAACAAAATTTGTTATTAAATTTCTGGATGATAAAAGCTTTGTACAGTTATGCAATTCTATTGAAACATCCGATTACTCTCAGGCATTTATTGCAGCACATACCATGAAAGGCATCTGTCAGAATTTATCTTTTACAAGACTTCATGAATCCAGTCATAATCTTACAGAAGCGCTGCGTAATGATAATCCCGATGCAGATTTGGTTAATGAGTTATTTATGAAAGTGAAAAGCGACTATCAGATCACTGCAAACGCTATTCAAAAGCTAAAAAACGAAAAATAAATAAGTTTTATTACGTATCTTTTTTAGTATAGGAGTTACAAATGATACGATCTTTATTGGTGGATGATAATGCCATAAATTTAGAAATCCAGAAAATGGTGCTGGAAAGCTGCGGATTGATTGTATCTACAGCTAACAGCGGAATGGAAGCCATACGTATGGCTGATGAGGAAGAATTTTCCATTATTTTTATGGATGTACATATGCCGGAAATGGACGGATATGAAGCAGCAAGAAATATAAAAGCAAAACATCCGTCAGCGCAAATTTTTGCATTAACAGCAGAAGCTGTTTCTGAAATTGGAGAAAAACCGCAGCAGAACGGAATGAATGGTTATATTTCTAAACCGCTTCAAATGCAAAAGGTTCGTGAACTGCTGCAAAATGTTGCTATCGTACAGCCACAGGTGCAGACCGTCTCTCAGGATTGTCTGATAGATTATGACAAGCTGCTGACAGTATTCAATGACACTGCTATCGTGGAAAAGCTTTTAAAACAATTTCTAAGTACACACAGTGGAGACTGCGATGAACTGAAACAATGCGTGATTTCTCGCAATTTCTGGGGTGCAAGAGAGATACTTCATAATATTGTAGGTATTTCTGGTAATTTGTTTTGCATTAAATTATATCGCATAGCATTGCAGCTTCAAAAGGAGCTTAAACAAGAGCGTTCAGATAGCCTGTCTGATTTTCTTGAAATATGGGACAGTACAATACAAGAATTACAGTTCCTTACATCTTCTTCTAATGAGACAGCTTCACCTCAAAAATCTGATAATGATTTCTGTAAATTGCAGAATACGTTTCTTGAAATATGCAGCAGCTTTGACATTTCAGCCGTTGATTTTTTCGTTAAACATCGAGCGATCTTTTTAGAAAATATGGAAAAGGCAGCATTCGCTCAGTTGGAAAACGCTGTCTTAAATTACAATTTCCTATGGATCGTTGAGAATATGGAGGCGTGATATGTATCGTGTATTACTGGTAGAAGATGATTCAGCAATGCGATTTATCTATTCCAAAATGAAAACATGGACAATGTGCGGTTTTAAAATTGCACAGCAGGCTTCTAATGGAAAACAAGCGCTTGAAATTCTTGAAAAACAATCATTTGATCTGATCTTTACAGATATAAGAATGCCTTTTGTAGACGGCATTGAACTTCTGAGAAAACTCAATGCACTAAAAAATACTACACCTGTTATATTTGCAAGCTCATATGATGAATTTGAATATGCACGTCAAGGTCTGATATTAGGAGCATTTGATTATCTTCTTAAACCTGTCAACGAGAAAAAAATGGAAGAGGTTCTCGAACGTCTAAAGCAGCATTTGCAAATAAAAAAGGAAAATGAAGAAAAGATTGAGCCGGCAGTTCTGTCAATTTTTGAAGAAATCGGCGTTTCTTCTGATACTGATAAGCTTGTACATCAGGTGGCTGTATATTTTTCAGAACATTACGGTGAAATATTTACCATAGATGAAATTGCAGAGTTTCACGGCTACAGCAAGGATTATTTCGGAAAAATCTTCAAGCAGCATTTTGGTATGACATTTCATGAAGTTTATTCAAGAATTAAGATTGCATACGGCATTGAACTTTTAAAAACCGGAAACTATAAAGCATATGAGATCAGTGAAATTTTAGGATATTCATCAGTCGATTACTTTACCAAAGTATTCAAGGAGATTACTGGTGAAACACCATCAAAATTCAAATCCAAATTGTAAGGATGAATGCATATGAATACAAATTATGCAGAGATACTTATCGTAGATGATATGCCCGATCATATTGCATATGCCGGAACTCTTCTGAGACTTGAAGGTTATCGTGTGTTTGCAGCATCCAGCGGACGGGCAGCAATGTACTTTCTGAAAAAAAAGATTCCAGATCTTATAATTCTGGATATTCAGATGAATGATATAAATGGATTAAAGCTTTGTGAAATGTTCAAAAGCAACTCCAGAACAAGGGATATTCCAATTATATTTCTGACAGCAGAAACTGATACCGATGTAATTCATAAAGGTTTTGCACTTGGCTGCTGCGATTATGTAAAAAAACCGTTTGTAAAAGAGGAATATATTTCACGTGTAAAAGCACATCTTCAAATCTCAAGGCAACAGCATGAGCTTGCCGCTGCCAATTATGAACTTCGACAATTCTGTTCTGCTGTTTCACATGACTTGAAAGCACCGTTTAATCTAATAAATATGCTGGTTCAAATGCTGCATGAGGAACTTGACAGCATTCTTACTCCTGATGCAGAAGAAATTATGGCTATGATAGATGCGAAAACTACACAAACTCGTACAATGATCGAACGCTTGTTTGAGTTTTCTAAAATGTGTAATATAAAGCCAAATATAGTAACAGTGAACATACAAAAAATCGCAGAAGAAACATTTCATGAGCTTGCACAGCTTACACCGGATCGCAAAATTGATTTTCATTGCGATTCTCTGCCTACTGTAAACGGCGACCCTGTGCTTATTCAAATTATGTTAAAGAATTTATTTTCAAATGCTATTAAGTATACATCAAAATGTGAACACGCTTCTATATCTATTTCATCTTCAGAAGAACAATCGTTCACCATTATACGTATCAAGGATAATGGTGCTGGTTTTGATATGCATTATGCTGACAAATTATTTCAGGTTTTTCAGCGTCTGCATTCTGAAGAAGAATTTGAAGGCAGCGGTGTTGGACTTGCCCTTGTAGATCGTATTATGAAAAGACATAATGGTCAGGTTCGTGCATACGGAGAGGTGAATAAAGGCGCTGAATTCTCACTTTTATTCAGAAAATAGCATAACCTAATAAATTGGAATAAAATTCAGATTAAACTAAAAAACAAGCAATATCAAATTCAGATACTGCTTGTTTTATTTTTTATAGCAAACGCCAAACAAATTTATAATAAATCGCAATAATATAAATCAAAGCTTTTCAGCAAGCTTCTTCCTTACCTCTTCATCCGATATATTCACTATACCAAAATCCTTTTCCTTGTAATTCCAATATGCCCTGCCGATGTTATATTTATCAAAAACAGAACAGATATCAGTAACCCAATTTATCTTTGATTCATCATCAGCAAGATCAATAACACCATATTCTCCACAATACAATGGAATATTACGATCAATCGCAGTTTCAAGAGCCGGTTTGAAAAGCGTCTCAAAATATTCAGAGGATATTTCAGGCAGATCTTCCTTATATATAGCACTAACCAAAGGCTTATACAGCATATCACTGTACTTTCTGTAATTTGTCAAACTTTCAGGATATTTCACTCTAAAGTCAGACGGCATATTGTCCACCCAATATGCACCCTGATGTGTGAATATAAGCGGCTCATAGCTATGAAATGTATATACAACTTTTTCATCATCAGTATCAGCAAGAGCCGGTACGCTGAGAACATTGTTGTACATAGTTCCGCCAAATATTATCCATGAATCAGGAGATATGGCGTGTATTTTTGAAATAGCAGTAAGCGCAATTTTATTCCATTGCTCTGCAACCTCAGGCTCAACTATCTCATTAAGCAGCTCAAATGCAACATGATCGCTAAATTTGCTATATCTCTCAGCAATAGTCTCCCACAATGCATAGAATCTTTCCTGAAGAGCTTCATCATAAAAGAATATTGTCTTATCTGTCTTATCCAGCGGATCAAAAGAATAACCAAAAGCCTTATGAAGATCTATTATCATATTTAGTCCATGATTTTTACACCAATTGATGCAATTATCTATATAAACATATCCATCCGGCTTAAGGGTACCATCCTCCTCCTCTATCAGCATATAATCTATTGGAACTCTAACATGATCAAGCCCAAGAGATGCAATATATTCAATATCATCCTCAGTAATGAAATTATTATAATGTTCTGCGGAAGTGTCGCTTGTTTGTGAAAGCCAACCTCCAAGATTTACTCCATGTATATATCCGTCAAATGTACGCATAAATATACTTCCTTTCATCATACTTTTTTAGATATTATAACATATATGTAAATG
>CAMWPG010000134.1 GCA_947176075.1 uncultured Ruminococcus sp.
ACTACGTGCGTATCGGCAAATAGCAAACGCCAAATAAATTTGTCGTTCACTATAATTAAGCTGTATTTATTATTATAGCACATATTTTCAGATTCAGCAACATAAATTTTAGAAAAATCTTCTGAAAATTTATTTGAGGGCATTTTTTTATAAAAAGGAGTGAATTTTTCTGAAAAAACAGACTTTTTTTAAAGGCTCGCTTATCCTGATGATATCCGCAGCAGTAGCCAAAATACTTGGAGCACTCTTTAAAATACCGCTCACCAATCTGCTTGGCGGAGTTGGAATGGGTTATTTCGGGTGTGCCTATGGACTTTTTTTGCCGATATATGCGTTGTCTGCCACAGGACTTTCCGCCGCAGTTGCTAAGCTTACAGCAGAAGAATCTGCACGAGGCTGCTTTGGCAGTGTCAGGAGGATCAGAAGCACATCAAGGCTTATTTTTTCAGGCTTAGGTATCGTGCTTACACTTTTAATAATATTTGCTGCCAAGCCGTTTGCGATATATACCACGGGAGATAAAAGTTCGTGGTATGCAATACTTATGATAGCGCCGTCAGCTCTCTTTGGATGCATGAGTGCAGTTGAAAGAGGATATTACGAGGGACTGCAAAATATGTATCCAACTGCTATGTCTCAGGCAGCAGAAGCCGTCATAAAGGTAATATGCGGATTATCATTTTCAGGATTTGTACTTGAGCATGAACAGCAGGTGCTTTTGTTTTTTCCGAGTGGTACAGATATTCTATCAGTTGCCGCAGCTGCCGCTGTGCTGGGTGTGACTGTCTCAACAGCCGCAGGTTTTCTGTATTTTCTTTTTAGAAACATTGTAGGCGGAGACGGTTTGCGCAGAAGCGACATTTGCTCTGGAAAAATAGATTCACGTCGCTGCATTGCAAAAAAACTCACGCTGACTATGCTGCCAATAACACTTGGCTCAGTAGGCGCTACTCTTACATCTATAGTTGATCTTTGCACCGTTATGCGTTGTATTGATTATTCGCAAGGGCATAGCATAACTGCTCTTGTGGAGCGTTTTGGAGAAATAGCATCTGACAAGGCGTTTCCGGCATTTGTGTACGGCGCATTCACAGGTATGGCACTGACAGTATTTAATCTTGTTCCCTCTGTCACAAATATGTATGGCAGAAGTGCGCTTCCGTGTGCAGCAAGGGCATTTGCAAAAGGGAAAAAGGATGTTCTTCGTGAGCAGGTTCGTTCTATTTTACTTGCGGCAGGGCTAATTGCAATTCCTTCAGGAATAGGACTTACGCTGCTTGCAAAGCCTATCATGCTCACGCTCTACAGTGGACATACAGATGAAGCCGGTATAGCAGCTTCTGCCCTCATTGCACTTGCACCGGGTATGGTTTTTCTATGTCTTGTAACACCTCTTTTTAGTATAATGCAGGGAATAGGAAGAGCCGATCTTCCTGTAAAGCTTATGATTTTTGGCGTTGTGATAAAGCTTATAGGAAATATACTGCTTATACCAATTCCGACATTTGCTGAAACAGGAGCAGGAATATCCACGAGCATATGCTATGGAATCATGCTTATTTTATCGCTTCTCAGTCTGCGGCACGAGCTGAATGGAAGCCTTGAAATAATCAAAACAATGCTGCCTGTTGTATATGCATCAATTATGAGCGGTACGACAGCATATCTTCTGAAATCTGTTTTGCGCTTTTGTGATATTAAAGTGCAGCTTGCCGGTTGTATATTGGGGGCAGTTATCATGTATGTGATCGTGCTTTGGCTTATGGGTCATTCAGGAAACAATATCAGAGAAAAGCTCAGTCTTAGGGTGTGACTCTGGGCTAAGTTCATCTTTTGCTTATTTAGAGTTATAGAAATTTCAAAATTTAGGAATTAGATGTAATTTGTTAAATAAAATTCAAACAATGTTATGGTGTTTCGATTTATAATGAATAATATAGATACTGTGAAGGCAATTTGTGCAGAATGCAGTGAAATGTGCGTAAAATTATAATTTGAAAGGATGAGAAATCATGAAAAGTAAAATCAAAAATCAATGGGCTCAGATCGTGGCGGTATTCTCAGCAGCAGCTTGTGCAGTGACTGCTACGGTTGCAGGGGTGAGCGGTTCTTTTGTACCAATGAGTGTTTATGCTCTTGAAGCAGGTGATGAGCTTACGCTTACTAAGGAAGCAAATGATGACGGTGAGGGATATCACTATGTTTTGGATCTGTCTGATACAACAAAGGATGATATCGGAAAGACTATAGATATTGAATTTGTTGCAAAATCATGTAAAAATCAGAATCTCGTTGGTGCAATAGGATATGCTGATCCTACAGATGGCTATGAATGGAAGCAGAGTGACTGGAAAGTTAAATCTACTTCTGCTGGTGAATTTACAGTGCAGTTTGAAATTACAGAAGCACTGGTAGGACATGATGGCGTTCAGGTTCAGTGCTGGTATCCTACAGTAGAGGATATAGATTCTTATACAGTAGTATTTGATAAGGACGGCGTTAAGGCAACAACGACTTCTACCGAAGCGACAACAACAACTACAACTGATGCTACGGATGTGACAACTACTACAACAGTTTCTGGTGAGGAGAGTTCTTCCACCTCCACTACCACAACAACCGTTTCAAATAATACAACAACAACTACTACAGCTACAACTACTACAGAACCTGACAAAGGTACTGAGGTAAAGTTCACTGAAGGAACTCAGAAAGGCGAGGACGGAGATATTCAGGCAGTCGCTGAATTTAAGCCGGGCGATGCAAAGTATGCTGTTATCAAGTATAAAGTACTGTCAGACGATCTGAAATCAAGCGGTGGTATTGGTACATGGAACGGCGATTGGGTACAGGTTGATTTTGATGAAGATGTTGACGCTGACGGCATTGTAACTGTTACCTATCAGATTCCGGAGGATGTAGGCAGCACTGTTAAGGCGATGGTATTCTATCCTTCAAATAAGGATGTAAGATTCCAGAGTATTACACTTTATGGCACTAAGCCGGTGACATCATCTGGTTCTACAGTCAGCACAGCTAATACAACAGTAACTACGACAACAGCTACAACATCAATCTCTAAAAATATAGCTATCGGTGTTGACAATAAGATAAACGTTATAAATAAGTGTTATCTGGTTGCAACAATGAAGACAAAAGCAAATACCGACATAGGCGGTGCGGTTTATTATGATAAGTTGGAGCTTAAATTTAATGGAACTACAGGTTCTGACGGTATACTTACTGCCGGATTCAAGATTCGTCGTGGACTTGAGGAGTGCAGTTTCCAGATTCAGAGCGGACCGGCATCAACACCGGTATCATTTACAAGCTATTACGCAGGAGATGCTTCTCTTAATGGCAGGGTAAATGCAAGTGATGTTCGTGCTATTGTAAAGTATATAAGAGGTAGTGAGACATCCGAGATCAAAGAATGTGTATGTGACTATAATGGTGATGGTAAGGCTTCAATGAACGATGCAGTAGCGCTTACAAAGGCACTCGTTGGTTCTGGTCAGATCGCTGGTAACTAAGATTTGATTTGTAAAGCTGCACATGGCTTAGGCTGTGTGCAGCCTTTTTTTGAGCATTTGCTTGACATAAATGTAAAAAAACGTTATAATGTTAGGGTGTGATGAAATATACCGGAAAATTCCGGAATTATAAAGAATAAGGATGGTGCTTTTATGAAGCTTGGTATGGTAGGACTGCCAAATGTGGGCAAGAGTACGCTTTTTAATGCGCTGACAAATGCCGGTGCTGAATCTGCGAATTATCCGTTTTGTACGATTGAAAAAAATATAGGTATAGTGTCTGTACCAGATTCACGCCTTGATAAGCTTGCAGAGATGTATAATCCAGATAAATTTACTCCCGCAACATTGGAATTTGTCGATATCGCCGGACTTGTCAAGGGTGCATCGAAGGGCGAGGGTCTGGGAAATAAATTCCTTGCTGATATTCGTGAGGTGGATGCTATCGTTCATGTTGTGCGCTGCTTTGAAGATGTAAATATTATTCATGTTGACGGTAATATAAATCCTGCGAGAGATATTGAAACTATCAATCTGGAGCTTATATTCTCTGATATTGATATTGTTACAAGAAGAATCGACCGTACAAAGAAAGCTCTTAAAGGTGATAAAAAGCTTCAAGGGCAGCTTGATTTTCTTGAGCGTTTGAAGGAACATCTTGAGAATGGCAAGTCGGCACGAGGATTTGATTTCACAGAGGAAGAGCTTATTTGGATAAAGGAAACTCCGCTGTTGTCAGCAAAGCCTGTTATCTATGCTGCAAATATGAGCGAGGCTGACTTTACAGGCGGAATAGATGCAAATCCTCACTATAAGACAGTATGTGATATAGCTGTTGAGGAAAAATCTGCAGTGCTGCCGATATGTGCTAAGATAGAAGCGGATATATCTGATATGGATTCTGAGGATAAGGCAATGTTTCTTGAAGAGCTTGGACTTGAAGAATCCGGACTTAACAGAATTATTCGTGAAGGTTATAGTCTTTTGGGACTTATTTCTTATTTGACAGCAGGCGTTCAGGAGGTAAGAGCATGGACTATAACACGTGGTACAAAAGCACCGCAGGCGGCAGGAAAGATACACACTGATTTTGAAAAGGGATTCATTCGTGCAGAGGTAGTGTCGTTTGATGCATTGATGGAATGCGGTTCAATGGCAGCTGCAAAGGAAAAGGGACTTGTCCGTCTGGAGGGCAAGGAGTATGTTATGCAGGACGGAGATATCGTTCTGTTCAGGTTTAATGTTTGATGATGATATATCTGCATATGGGGACGAGCGATGCTCGTCCTTTTTTATGACGTAATATCCTCTACAAGGCGGCGCAATTCATCCTCAGTCTGAGCTGTTATACCCTCTTTAAGCATCTCACGGTCATGCTCAGTCAAGAGATATATAGGCATATCGATCTCTCTGTAAGGCGTGTCGCTGTCTCCTCTGAAAAGACCTAAATGATCGTTCCATATTCGAATTACAAAGTTTATCTGGGTATTCTCAGAAGATGTCTCCGTATACTGCTCCTGTGCCATAGATTTAGGATTTGTTATAATTGTGGTCATTGAGCCAAAAACTATAACCACTGAAATAACAAATGCCGTCAAGATCATAAGCCATATGCGTTTCTTTGTCATTTTATTATCCTCCTTTTTAAATAAGTAACATAATCAGTATGAGCAGTATGTTAAAGTTTATACATTATGTATATTTTTAAAGGAATTTTTTTGGAATCACTTAACATGAAACATTTTTTGTGGTATAATAAAAGTGTATATA
>CAMWPG010000135.1 GCA_947176075.1 uncultured Ruminococcus sp.
TTATAATATAATATTAAGTAATTGTCGATATGGTTGTTATGGTAGTCTGTTTAGTATCTCGCTGCGCACGTCTTCTCGGCAAATTTTGCTGGATCCTGCGTCAAAAATCCTTACACACCGAGATATTAAACAGGTTCTAAGCCAGGTCGCATCAGGTTAGCTGGCACGGAGAAAGAATTTATAGTAAACGTCAAAAATAATTTGACGTTTACTATAAATGCTCCGTCAGCTTCTGAATACTTACATTAGGAGGCAAAATCGTGAACAAAATCTCAAAACCAATTTTCTTCATTGTATTTGCCGTTATTGCACTCTTTACTGTAACCACTGTGTTTGGTGTTCATTCCCAGTACGGCGATATTGTCACCACATATGTACACGGTGTAGATGACATTCGTCTTGGTATTGATATCCAGGGCGGCGTTGATGTTACATTCGAGCCTGCTGACGGTGTAGATGCAACTGAAGAGCAGATGGACGCAGCACTTGAAACGATCAAGTATCGTCTCATCACACAGAACATCAACGATAGTGAAACATACGTTGATTACAACAGCAATCGTATAATCGTTCGTTTCCCATGGCAGGCAGGTGAAGCTAACTTCGATCCTGAGGCTGCTGTAAAGGAGCTGGGCGAAATGGCTGAGCTTTCTTTCCGATATGGTCAGGAAGCAACTCAGGATGAAAACGGCAATACTGTTCCCGCCGGAGCTGTTATCCTGACGGGTGCAGATGTTGAAAAGGCAGGAGTAGGCGCAAACAAGGATGATACTACAGGTAATATCCAGTATGTTGTAACACTGAAGCTTGCAAGTGAAGGAACAGAAGCATTCCACAATGCAACATCAGCGCTTTATTCTGAAAATGGAGTTATTTCCATATGGATGGACAACACTATGATATCAGCGCCGACTGTAAACAGCGTTATCACCAATGGTGAATGTACGATCGAGGGTAAGTTTACATATGAGTCTGCAAAGGAACTGGCGGACAAGATCAATTCAGGCGCATTGCCGTTTTCTCTGAAAACAACCAGCTTCAAGACCATTTCTCCTACAATGGGTCAGGGTGCTCTTGATGCTATGGTGCTTGCAGGTCTTATCACACTGCTGTTTATTGTTATCTACATGATCTTCTTCTACAGACTTCAGGGCTTTGTTGCATCCGTTTGTTTGATAGGACAGGTTGCAGGTATGCTTGCTGCTGTTTCAGGCTGGTTCGGATTTATGGACAGTGCAACACTTACGATTCCGGGTATCGCAGGTATTATCCTTTCTGTAGGTATGGGTGTTGATGCAAATATCATCACAGGTGAGCGTATTCGTGAGGAGCTTCGTGCAGGCAAGAATGTCAATGCAGCGCTTACATCCGGTTACAAGAGAGCATTTAGTGCGATTTTCGACGGAAACCTGACGGGTATCATTGTTGCTATCGTGCTTATGGGTGCATTTGGTGTATCTGACAGTTGGTGCGCACAGCTGCTCAGTCCGCTGTTCAGATGGTTCGGAGCAACTACAGAGGGTGTTATCTACTCCTTCGGCTACACATTGATGACCGGTCTTATTATGAACTTTATAATGGGCGTACTTGCAGCAAGACTTATGACGATGTCTTTGTCAAAATTCAAGTGCTTCCAGAAGAAGAATCTTTACGGAGGTGGCGTCGATGTCAAGTAATAAATATGAAAAGTTTGATGTAAAAGTACGTGACTTCTGCGGAAAGACAAAAATATTCTTTATAGTTACCTTGTGTTTGGTAGTTCTTTCTGTGCTTTCCACCTTTACAGGCGTTGACATTGCTCTTGAATTCAAGGGCGGTACGATCATTACCTATGGTTATGAGGGTGATATTGTTGAAAGCGATGTTGAGGCAGAGCTTACAAAACTCATAGGCTCAGGTGTTCGTGCGCAGATAGGTGAATCTCTCAGCAGCGACACAAAAACAATGACAGTATCATTCACATCCACAGATGGTCTTACAGCTGATCGTCAGGCTGGAGTAACAGATACTATCAAGGGTATGTATCCTGATGCAAATCTTGAGGTGCTGGACTCCAACGATGTTGATGCACGTTCAGGCGGCGAGTTCTTTACAAAGTGTATAGTAGCAGCAATTTTTGCAGCTATCGTACTTATTCTTTATATTGCATTCCGTTTCCGTATGATAAGCGGCTGGTCCTCAGGTGTATGCGCTATTGTTGGTCTGCTTGTTACACTTATCGTAACATATGGCGGCGTAGCACTTTGCGGCTTTGATATTGATTCAAACTTCATGGCTGTTATACTTACGCTGCTGGGATATGCTGTAAATGATACTATCGTTATTTATGACAGAATCAGAGAAAATCAGGAGAGATGCAACGGCATGACTATTGAAGAACTGGTAAACATCAGCAATTCTCAGTCACTGCGCCGTACACTCAGAACCTCTATCACAACAGTATCCGCTATGCTGGCAGTATCTATAATAGCAGGGATCATGGGAGTAACATCTATACTGAGCTTCTCAATTCCTATGGGAATCGGTATTGTTGCAGGTACATTCAATTCACTTTGTTTTGTACCTACACTGTGGGTATTCTGGCAGAAGAAGCGTGGTAACACAAAGGTTCACTATGTAAAGTCTAAGAAAAAGACTGCATAAAAATCAATAAAAGCAAAAAGGGCTGCTGCACCAACACTAAGGTGCAGCAGCCTAAAATTTTTATATTAACAACTGAAAATCGGTAAAGGCAATGCATTTTCAAGGTTTTTTATTATTATGGTGAATACTTATCATGCTTCTTTTAAATTATGAATGTATTCACTTTGTTTTTCGCAGAGCTGGTCAAGGAAAAGCTCCAGTTTGCCCTTGTTTCTTTCGGTGAGGGACATATATTTTTGAGCAATACTAATGGCTTCATCTGAAATAGAACTGCTGACATTATGGGCTGAAATATTAGTGCGTCCTGCGATGTAGTCGAGGGATACACCATAGAAATCGGCGAGTGTTACGGCAAAATCCAGCGGTACAGTATGCTTTCCCTGTTCATAGTTCGTATATGTGGTTTTGTGCATATACAGCTTTTGGCATAACTCACTCTGGGTGAGGTCACTGTCCTCTCTCAAATCTCTTATGCGCTGGTAATGTTGCATAATCTATACTCCTATCATTTATTATATTTACTGAAATTATACCACAAATGATATCTTTATATTGACAAATTACAATGATTATGGTATTATATGAGTATAAATACAATATATGATGTATTTACAATACAATAAAAGGAGTTGGTTTATATGAACAAATCGTATGTTTTTATTCCAAAAGCAACCAAACTGATAGCTGTACTTTTATCTTTATTTATGACCTTTGCTTTTTGGTCATATGTACCGCAAATGAAAGCTGAGGCATATTCATCAGCATATCCAATACCCAGCTTAACAGGAAATCAAAGAGAAGATATTGTAAATGTCGCTCTATCGCAAAAAGGCTATAAAAAGAATGGCGGAACGGTTTATGGCGCATGGTATGATTCAATAAAGGGAACAAAGTTTGTAAATTCAGCATGGTGTGCTATGTTTGTTTCATGGTGTGCAAATCAAGCCGGAATTGGTCAGGATATACTTACATACCGTTCATATGTTCCGGATATGATAAGTGATTTTAAAAGCAGAGGACAATGGCATGATAGAAATTACACTCCGTCACGTGGCGATATTATCATTGTAAACAGCAGTGGTCATGTGGGAATTGTAACAGGAGTTTCAGGAAATACTGTTTATACAATAGAAGGAAATAAAAGCTCTTTAGGAAGTGCTTGCGGAACAGATTCCTATAAGATCGGCTCAAGCTATATTACTGGCTATGGTGTGCCGAATTATAGTAATTCTTCTGTTTCAAAACCATCATGGGCGTGGATTTCAGCAACAGATGACAGAACATCTTTCTCTGTTGGAGAGGAGATTCATTTCTGGTTTAGTGCTGATGAAACTCATGAAGCTATCAGCCAATATTTAATAGGAATCAATAAAAACGGTGAACGAATTATTACAGAAGAGTGCGGTAGAGATTATTATATCTCTTTTAATGAACCAGGTGAATATTCGGTTTATGTTAGCGCCTACAATAGTGCTGGTTGGGCTGATAGTAATACAATTATCTTCCAGATTATTAATCCAATACCGCAAGGTCATGTAATGTCAGAAAATGAAGCCGCCGGACAAACAATACCAGATGGTGATTATTGGATTTATTCTTCAATTAATCAAAATTATGCATTGGATATTCCTGGAGATGGCATTTCATCGCCAGGAGCTAACATTCAAACTTGGATATGGGATACAGAAGTTATGCCAACGCAGTATGATGTTTTTACAGTAACATATTGCAAAAACGGTTTTTATGAGATTAGACAAAAAGGCACTGATCTTTGCTTAGATGTGTTTGATGCTTCATTGAACAGAGGAACTAATGTTCAACTATGGACAAAAAATGATACTGCTTCACAACAATGGTCAATCACTAGAACGGACAATGGTTATATGCTACAAGCGAGATGCAATGGTTATTGCCTCGATGTATATGGTGGAAAATTGGAAAAAGAAAACAACATACAAGTTTGGGAGCAGAACAATACTCTTTCACAAAGATTTTTGTTTATTCCTTATGGTAAATCTTATGGAAGAAGTATTGATGATGGAGTATATAGCATAAGGTCTACAATTGATTCTAATTACTGCATTGATGCATCTGGAAATGCTGTAAACTTAAATTACAAAAACGAAACAAACATACAACTTTGGGAAACAGCAAGCTGCGATGATTTATTTTATGTAGAATACTTATCAGATGGATATTATAATATCAGCGAAATAAGTACAGGATTATCGCTTGATATTTATAATCCTAATTATACTACAACTGAATATATGAAAGTTAAAACTAATATTCAACTATACAAAAAACACAATGGTAGATCACAATCGTGGCTCATAAAAGACACCGGTGATGGTACATACGCTATAATTTCAAAATTAAGTGGATATTGTGTGGATTTAAGCGGTGGATTATGTGAAAAAAGTCAAAATATTGCTCAGTTCATTTATAATTATACCGGAGCACAAAAGTGGCAGTTTGTACCAGTTGCACCAGAAAAAATTTCTGTCAATTCCAAACCAAATAAAATAAATTATAATATAGGAGATGCAATAAACTTAACTGGTATTTCTGTAAGAGAAATTTATTCAGTCGACACATTCACGGATATTACTGATAAAGTTATTTATAGC
>CAMWPG010000136.1 GCA_947176075.1 uncultured Ruminococcus sp.
GCTTCATGGCGTAACGCTGGTGCATATAGCGCATAGAAGCAGCAAGCTCTCCGTCAGGTCCACCTATCTGCAAAAACAGATAATAACAATGTGCAAAAACTACTTGTAAACTATTTCAACTTTTCCACTGATGCGGTGGAATATTATCTCATAGATCAACGACCTAAGTGCGTCATTTTTCGCTTCTTCTGAAGCACCTGCATTTGATACAACTTCAAGTACATCTGCAAGTCTTGCACGAAAATCATTTAGCATCTCTTCTTCGTTTTGCGGAGATGTGATCTCAAGCATTTTCTTTAATTCTTCTATTCTTTTGGTAATAGTCGCTTTGTTTGCTTTATATTCTTCAAGAGTATCAACCTCAGCCATGTAAGCTTCTTTTGCTCTTTTAAGCTTTTTATTCTCCATGTCAAGCTTTTGTTTAATTTGCGTATTTTCCGATTCATATTCAGGTCTATTGTCATTATTAGCGATTGATACTACCAACTTCTCATTGTTAAGATCAGCCTGAAGCTGCTCTATAACGATTGGTGTGATCTTGTCAAGTCTTATATAATGCGACTTATTGCATTTACCTTTGGTATATCCATGACATTGCACACCTAAATTCATCGACAGGCACAATGTAGAACCACAATTACTACATTTGAGCAGACCTTTCAATGCAAAAATCTTACCATGTGTAGGGTGAGCATTTTTGCCATACTTCTTTTTATTTTCAAGAATACGCTCCTGCACTGTGTCAAAAAGCTCTTTCGAAATAATAGGTTCATGTATTCCATCTACTAAAATAGTATCGGTAGAATCATAGTTACGCCGCTTTTTTCCAGAACTGTTCCATGATATTTTACCGATATATGCCACATTTCTAAGAATATATTCAATAGTGCGGTTCTCCCATTTTTTTCCGTTCTTAGTAAGTATTCCTTCGCTGTTAAGAACTCTTGCAATCTTTGTTGTAGGAACTCCATTTGAAAAATCATCAAAAATTCTTTGTACTATAACAGATTCGTCTTTATCTGGAATATAAGCCTTATCTATCATCTTATATCCGAAAGGCGCACCTGATACAGGTTCACCACGACTTACTTTCTCTGTCATTCCACGCCGGACCTCTTCAGCAAGATTTATGCTATAATATTCATCCATTGCTTCTATCAGAGCTTCTATCAGCACAGAGGTTTTATCATCTCCTAAATTCTCAGAAATAGAAATGACATCAATTCCGCACTGCTTACGAAGCATTGATTTATACATTATGCTATCTTCACGATTTCTTGCAAATCTTGAAAATTTCCATAGAAGTATTACATCAAATTCCTTTGGCTTTGTTTTAGCCATACCGATCATACGCATAAATGCAGGACGTTTTGCAGCAGTTCTGCCGCTTATGCCCTCATCTATAAAAATCAAATCATCAGGAACAAGCATATTATTTGTTTTAGCATAGCTGCAAATTGCTTTTAGCTGACTTTCAGGAGAATATTCAATCTGATCTTCTGTCGATACTCTGATATAAGCTGCTGCTATTTTCATAGAATCATCTCCTATTGTAATGCCCCACTGCGTTTGCGGTGGGGCTGATTTTATTATTTACCAAACAAATCGCTATGTGTTCCTGTTCTTAAAGATAGACAAAACAAGAATATCATCCAAAATTTCATAAATAAGCAACCAATCCGGTTCAATATGGCATTCTCTATAACCGTTCCAATTTCCAGAAAGTGCATGATCTTTGTATTTTGAAATCAATACCTCTTGATTGTTTCCCTCTGCTATCAGTTCGATAACAGTTTCTAATTTTTCGCTTTTATAGCCTCGTTTTATAGCAAGTTTATAATCCTTTTTAAATTTTGCAGTAAACTTAATTGTATATTTCATTCTTCGTTTAATGCCTCCATCAAATCGGACATACTTGTATAACCTTTTACATTAGGGTCTCTTGCAATCACATCTGCTTCCAGCATTGCATCTGCCGTTTCTGCATTCGGAATCTCCGATGTTAGCACAAACCGTTCCAGAATTTGCAGTACAATTTCAAAATCGTTTGGATTGATAATATCAATCAGATTGTATAACTTTTCTTTTGTACTAATAAAAAATTCCTCCTTGGTTCTTAGTTGTATTTAATTATAGTATATCACATTTTATTTATGAAACAAACTTAATTATTTGATTCATCTCACTGCTTTTGCGGTGGGGCTGATTTTATAAAGTCGTTTCATCGCCAAGCATATTCAGATGCCGTGCATAGCGTTTGGGTATGTTTATTCCAACGATATAACCAACTGAGTGCATAAATTCACTTATAACAGCGAATCCATCTTTATAGAAGTACTCTATGCGTTTATTTTTAACGGCTATTCCCTTATAATCTGTAGGACAGACAAATGTCCAGTCAGCACCGCTGCGGTCAAAAACAATTCTAAAATATTTATCAATATCGGTACTGCTTTTGCCAATATTCATGAGCATGATATGATGTTCCATAGAATCATCTACAGGAGAAATCACGGCACTTTTAGCATCAAATGAAATAGCTGCAAGCATTGGTTCATCATTGCAAATAGCGTCCTTTACACGTTCTTTAGATGGATAGTATTTATATTCCATAATATCGCACCTCTTTTCTGATTAACTTTATAATTAACGATTGTATCTTTACTGCTTTTGCGATGAGACTGGTTTATTACAATTTAAGTTTAATAAATGTCATAGTCTATTCCAGATACAACAATTTTATCAATACTGTCGAAATCAATTTTAGTGTCATAGAAGTTAACTTGAAACGTTTTTTCTTCGTCAGGTGAAAACTTGTCAAAAGGTGGGATGAATTGTCCGCCTAAAAGCATTTCATCTTTATCCATTAACACAATTGTTCCACCACTGTTTTCTAAGTCTTTTCCAGTGTTATTAATTGCTTTTCCCGTCACCTTTATGTATTGTCCTTCTTGAAATGCGTTCAAGTTCTCAAACTTAAGGGCTTCAACAACTGTGCCGTTATATTGTTCTGCTGGAAATGAAACTTGCATTTCCGCAACGTTTTCTGCATTTGCAATATCGACTGTAAATTGACCACTTGAATAAGCTGTTTCGTTTGGTTTTAAAGTTCGTGGAGTTAGCCCATACTCGTCTACATGTTCCAAAATCGCATCGTTTGCATCAAGAAAGTCAATGCTTCCTTTTCGTGATATGATAGGAACATTGTTTGTATTTTCTACTTCAATGCAATAATATCCATACGCTTTATCATTTGATGTTTTTGTGATATGGAATACTTGTTGCTTTACTTCTAATTTCTCTAAATTCTCTTGATTTGTTGTGGCGCCATCTGACTTTTCTGCTTCTGTTAAAGAATTTGTTTCTGCAACTGTAGTTTCAGCCGTGGATTCTCCACTCTTAGATTCGCATCCGAAGGCACTTGCACAAACTAAAAATGTAGATAATAATGCTATAGTTTTTTTCATAATGTCACTCCTTGAAGTTATTTTTCTTAATTATAACATTATTTCCCATACAGCTCAATAATTGTAACTGATTTGTAATCAAAAACCGTTAAATAAAACACGTTAGTGCTTATGATTTTGTATAAATTCGCTAAATTGAACGTATACTTGTCGTTCCAAAGGGTGCAGCAAAAACTTATTTCTCTGGTATAATACTTTCATACGTTCAGCACGTATTGTTGCTGCTTGCATAGACACATTACATAACTTAGCAATTTCTTCCGGTGTTTGTATATTTAGTCCCCATAGAACACATGCTGGCATGAGTACATCAGCTGCAAATTTGTCTGCTGCCTGCTCTTCCTCAGAATTACAATCATGCTCAGAGCGTGATAGAGGCATATCGCCTAAGTGACCGAGCAGGTAATGTCCCAGTTCATGCATGATCGTAAAGCGCCTACGTTCAGCAGTTTGACTTTCGTCTGTAAATATACATATTTCACCATTTTCTTTTCTGATTTCTCCTGCTGCACTGCATAAATCAAGTTTATTTGATTTTCTGCATACGATATCATAACAAGCAGCGATTTGGACAACTTTTATCGGCAACTGAAATGTTTGACAATCAATTAAACATTGCCAACTTGAATTTCGTGCATACTTATAGATTCCATAATTCATTATAAATCACCTCTGTAATATTGTATCACAGAGGTGATTGTTTTATTTGTGACTATAAGTCCCAATCTTCTAAAGGCATTTCATGATATCGTTTTCTTTCTTCAGCAGTGATTTCAATTGTTTCTACAACTGGTGCGTTTGGGTTGGGATTTCCTCTTGCTGCTCTTTGAATTATATACTTTTCTTGTGGTTTTTCTGATGAAGTTTCTGTATTTTCATACTCATGAATTACCTCAGCCATAGCATCAAGCACCATTTTACGCCTTTTAGGATCTAAAGCAAGCCATTTTTTCAAGGCTGCTTGTTCTTGTGATTCCATTTTTGATTTTGCAGCAATTATTTTATATGGATCAGGTTGCGGTTTTGTTTCTGGTCTGCCGAGCAGATAGTCTGTAGTTACTTCGTAGAAATCAGCGAGTTTGCAGAGCGCTTGCATATTTACATCTTTGCGCTCGCCAGATTCATATTTGATGTATGTTGTATAAGGTATTCCAGTCATTTCGGATACAGTTTTTTTTGAATAGCCCTTACTTTCACGAATTGCTATAAGAGTTTCTTTTATATCCATGTAATACACCTCCTTTCATTTATTATTATAGCATATTAACCCAAATGTGTCAATATGTTTTAGCTACAAACCTATTTGTGCAAATACAACAAAATTTGAGTTACACATTCGTGTGTATTTTTTCTAATAAATCTATTGACATTCGTCCCAAATGGGTGTATAATATAATTACATTTTAACACAAATGTGTCAAGCCAAATAAGACGGCAAGTGTCAGAAAGGAAGTGAAAAAATATGACCAACATCAAAGATACAATTATAAATCCGGCTGATTTTCTTGCAATGTATCAAAAGATACAGCGTTTAAATCCGTTGACATATGAACGTGTATGCGGTATTATTGACGGAATTTGCATAAGAGAAGATATTTCAATAAATTCTTTCGAGCAGGAGAAAGGAGAACTGACAAATGAAGAATGAAATTCTATTATTGTTGGGAACGATTTTGAGCGTTGTATTCTT
>CAMWPG010000137.1 GCA_947176075.1 uncultured Ruminococcus sp.
GTATAATATATAATATCGGCGAATTGTATATAATTATTAAATATGAAATATTAACATTGCTCATTTCATAGCGTTCGACACAAAGACGTCAGGAGATCTTTATGCTATGTTGCCTACAATAAAGATTTTAAACAAAATTTACACAATACGAATGAAACACCTGTAAAAATTATGTTTTATAGATGTTTTTGCTTTTTATTTAATGTTTAATTTAAAAATAGTTTTAAATTTAAGTTGCAATTATTTTAGAAACATGGTATAATGAATCAATATGACTTTTTAGAAAGGCTGTGATGTTAGAGTTGGAAAAAAAGCTGGCTTTGTATGGGTATAATAATCTTACGAAGGCACTGAGCTTCAACATCTTTGATGTCTGCTATGCGAAATCAGAGCGTGAAAAGAGAGATTATATTCGATATATAGACGAGCAATATAATTCAGAACGACTTACAAAGATACTATGTGATGTAACGGAAATGATAGGAGCTACTGTACTCAATATTTCTAAGCAGGACTACGAACCTCAGGGAGCTTCTGTAAATGTCCTTATTGCAGAGGGAGATGTTGCACCGGAGAATATGGATTCTTCATGCAATCAAGGTGCTGCTTTCTTATCTCCGAGAAGAGATATACATGCACATCTTGATAAAAGTCATGTTACAGTGCATACATTTCCGGAAAGTCATCCAGATAATGAGGTAACGACATTTCGTGCTGATATAGATGTAGCAACTTGCGGAGAAATTTCACCTCTTAGTACGCTTGATTATCTTATCCGAAGTTTTGATTCGGATATTATTACTATAGACTATCGTGTGAGGGGATTCACTCGTGATGTCAGCGGTAAAAAATACTTTATTGATCATAAAATAACATCTATACAGGATTATATCAGTGAGGATATTCTTATGAAATATGATGCTGTTGATATGAATGTGTATCAGTCTAATCTTTTCCATACGAGAATGCTTGTTAAGGATATGCGACTTCAGGATTATCTATTTAAAACAGACGAATATGAACTTAGCCCCAGAGTACGACTTGATATAAATGATCGGCTGCGAAGAGAAATGATTGAAATATTCAGCGGACGGAATATATATGAATAAGGAGGTACTGCCGTGGGAAAGATTCTTACACAAAATGACGCACCACTGCTTAAAGCTATGCAAGAGCATCGCTCAAACCGTATAGTGCGTTTTGATGTTCCCGGACATAAGGGCGGCAGAGGCAACAGAGAATTGGCTGATTTTTTAGGAGAAAGCTGCGTTAAAATGGATGTAAATTCCATGAAAAACCTTGATAATCTCTGCCATCCGGTCTCTGTTATTCGTGATGCTCAGAATCTTGCTGCGGAAGCATTCGGAGCTAAAAATGCCTTTTTTATAGTGGGAGGAGCGACAAGCGCATCTCAGGCTATGATACTCACCGCCTGTAAATCAGGCGAAAAACTTATAATGCCGAGAAATGTACACCGTAGCGCAATAAATGCTCTTGTACTTAATGGAGCTGTGCCCGTTTACGTTGATCCTGATGAAAACAAAGAACTTGGAATACCTCTTGGAATGTCTTATGAAGCTGTAAAAAAGGCTGTTCTACATAATCCGGATGCCAAGGCCATTCTTGTAAATAATCCAACTTATTACGGCGTTTGTCCTGATATAAAAAGACTTACAGAGCTTGCACATTCTCATGGTATGATGCTGCTTGCAGATGAAGCTCATGGTACGCATTTTTATTTTGGAGAAAATCTCCCTATGTCCGCAATGAATGCAGGTGCAGATATGGCGTCTGTCAGCATTCATAAAACAGGAGGCTCGCTCACTCAAAGCGCTATTCTTCTTTGCGGTGAAAATGTAAATGCAGACAGAGTAAGACAGATAATAAACCTTACACAAACAACAAGCGCATCGTATCTCCTTATGGTGTCTCTTGACCTTGCCAGAAGAAATCTTGCTCTTAACGGCAGAGAGATGTTTAGAAAAACAGTGAACTTTACAGAATATGCAAGGGATGAAATAAATCATATAGGAGGATATTATGCATATGGTGAGGAATGCTGCAACGGAAGCTCATTCTATGCATTTGATAAGACAAAGCTTTCTATACATACAAGAAATACCGGTCTTGCAGGAATCGAAGTCTATGATCTGCTTCGTGATGAATATGGTATACAGATAGAATTCGGCGATATAGGAAATATTCTTGCAATTGTTACAGCCGGCGACAGAGCTTTGGAAATAGAACGCCTTATCTCTGCACTTTCTGAGATAAAGAGACTTTATGGCGATGATCCTACGGGTATGCTTTCAAGCGAATATATAGCTCCTGATGTTGCACTTCCACCCCAAAAAGCATTCTATGCAGATCAAAAGATAGTTCCGCTTCGTGAAAGCGCAGGTGCTGTTTGCTGTGAATTTGTAATGTGCTATCCTCCCGGAATACCAATTCTTGCACCGGGCGAACGAATTACCAATGATATTATAGATTATATATGCTATGCCAAAGAAAAAGGCTGTTCTCTGACAGGTCCGCAGGATATGAATATAGAAACACTGCACGTTATAAAGGAGGCCTTGTAAAATGGATATATGGTACACCGAAAATCACACCAACCATGTTCGTATGTCTATCCGTGTTAATAAACAGCTTGCATCAGTACAGAGTGATTTTCAAAGAATAGATATTTTTGACTCAAATGAATTCGGCAGAATAATGACTCTTGATGGTCTACTTATGCTGACAGAAAAAGATGAATATGTCTATCACGAAATGATAACTCATATACCTATGGCTACAAATCCTGATATAAAAAAAGTTTTGGTAATAGGTGCAGGCGACGGTGGGACTGTAAGAGAGCTTTGCCGATATGATACTATTGAACATATAGATATGGTCGAGATAGATTACAAAGTTGTAGAGCTTGCAAGAGAATATCTACCATTTACCGCAAAAAGCCTTGACGATCCAAGAGTAGCCATTCACTATCAGGATGGTCTTCGTTTTGTAAGACGTGTTGATTACAGAACATATGATCTTATTATTGTGGATTCCACTGATCCCTTTGGAGTAGGAGAAGGACTTTTTACAAAAGAATTTTACGGCAACTGCTACAAGGCACTATCTGATGATGGTATTCTTGTAAATCAGCACGAAAGTACATTCTATGAATCTTATAGAAACTCGATGAAACGTGCTCACAGCCGTATAAAATCACTCTTTCCTATTGCACTTGTATATCAGGCTCATATTCCTACATATCCGTCTGGACATTGGCTATTTGGATTTGCTTCCAAAAAATTTGATCCAAGAAATGATTTACAGGCATTAAAATGGAATCGTCTTGGACTAAAAACAAAATATTATAACACGATGCTTCATCAGGGATGCTTTGCTATTCCAAATAATGTAAGGGATGCTCTGAGAGAATCTGAAATAAAAAGATAACTATAAAAATTGAAAGGAATGTTATTAAAAATGGGAAAAGCTTTAATTATAGGTGCTGGCGGCGTTGCCGGAGTAGTTATTCACAAGTGCTGCCAGAACAGTAATGTATTTGAGGAGATATGTATAGCAAGTCGTACTAAGTCTAAGTGTGACAAGTACAAGGCTGACCTTGAAGGCAAAACAAATACAAAGATCACAACTGCTCAGGTGGATGCAAATAATGTAGACGAGCTTGTAGCTCTCATTGAAAAAGAGAATCCCGACATTGTTATAAATGTGGCACTTCCCTATCAGGATCTTACTATCATGGATGCTTGCCTTGCCACTAAGACAGATTATGTTGATACTGCAAACTATGAGCCTGAGGACACAGCTAAATTTGAATATAAATGGCAGTGGGCATATCGTGAAAAATTTGAAAAGGCTGGTATTACTGCACTGCTGGGCAGCGGATTTGATCCTGGCGTAACAGGCGTATTTTGTGCGTATGCTCAGAAGCATTACTTTGATGAAATACACTATATTGACATTCTTGACTGCAACGGCGGCGATCATGGCTATCCTTTTGCTACAAACTTCAATCCTGAGATAAATATTCGTGAGGTATCTGCTAAGGGAAGCTATATAGAAAACGGACAATGGGTCGAAACTGAACCTATGGAAATAAAGCGTGTATACAACTTTGATCAGGTAGGTGAAAAGGATATGTACCTTCTCCACCACGAAGAGCTTGAATCTCTTGCATTGAATATCAAAGGTATAAAGCGTATTCGTTTCTTTATGACATTCGGTCAAAGCTATCTTACACATCTCAAGTGCCTTGAAAATGTTGGTATGACCTCCATTGAGCCTATTATGTACGAGGGCAAGGAGATAGTTCCGCTTCAGTTCCTGAAAGCCGTTCTACCCGATCCTGCTTCTCTTGGTTCAAGAACTGTTGGCAAAACAAATATCGGCTGCATTTTCAAGGGCATTAAAGATGGCAAAGAAAAAACATATTATGTATACAATGTCTGTGATCATCAGGAATGTTATCGTGAAGTCGGCTCTCAGGCAATTTCATATACAACAGGTGTTCCTGCAATGATAGGTGCAATGATGGTAATGACTGGAAAATGGAAAAAGCCGGGTGTGTATAATATTGAAGAATTTGATCCGGATCCATTTATGGATGCACTTAATGAGTGGGGATTGCCTTGGACTGAAAATTTCGATCCGGTTTTAGTGGACTAAACCTATGCTCCAAAAAACATGGGTGCGAATAATTCTTCTGATGCTGCCTTTGGCGTTTGTGATGTGCTGCATTTTTTTAAGAGATCTTGCGGTTTATATTGCTGAAAATATTCTGCCTCCATGTGATTCATATTCTCATTTAGGGATATATTGTCCAGGATGCGGACTTACCAGATGTATTCTGGCAATAATGTACGGACGACTTTGGCTGGCACTAAGATGCAATGCTGCTGTATTTTGCATTTTTATTGCTGCTATGCTTTTATATGCGGAAATTGCTCTGCTTTCTTTTGGAAAAGATATACATCTTCTGCCAAGAAAGGCATGGGTCTGGATAACATTTGCATTTATTGCAGTAATTTATCTTGTACTTAGGAACTTTATCCCTGAAATAATGCCGCCTGACATTGCAGATTTTGTTTTTTTATAAAAAATGATGCAAGACTTCATAAATTTATATATTAATATATTATGC
>CAMWPG010000138.1 GCA_947176075.1 uncultured Ruminococcus sp.
GTATTATATAATATTATTAAATAACAAAAGTATTTTTTTAATAGATATTGGAGGTATAAAAATGGGAAAAAAACTTATAAAACTCAATGCCTTACTTACAGCAGCAGCTTTAGGCATTGGAGTCTGCTATACTTTGCCGAATTATGTCATGGCAGGAAAAGGTTTTGTATGGATAACAGAAACTGGAGCTGTGTCATTTAAAAGTGAATGTGAAGATCTAATTATTGATGGTGCAGAAGTGGCAACAAAAGTTTATAATGATGAATACCCTGGTTATACAGGAGAAGGTTTTGTATGGGTAACAAATAGTGGAACTATGTCAGTTAAAGTTGATGCTCCCAAAACTGGTATGTATCGCCTTGTTTCAAGATGTCTTATGTATCTTGGTAATGAAGGAGAAATACGTGAAGCAGGAGTAAGCGTTGAACGTTCTGACGGCAGTACATGGTCTAAAACCGTAAAAATTCCACATACAAACAGCTGGAATGATTTCAGCTTTGGCGATATAAAGCTTACAAAAGGAGAAAACACTGTTACTTTTGGCGGAGGATGGGGTTATTGCCTTTATGACAGCATGACTCTTACTGAGACTGATGCACCTGATTATTCAAAGGCTACTGCAGAGCTTAATGATCCAAATGCAACGCCAGAGGCAAAATCACTCATGGGTTATCTTAAAAGCGTTTACGGAAGTCATATTATTTCAGGTCAGCAAGAGATATATGGCGGCGGTAATGACGGTAACTCAGAATTAGAATTTGATTATATAAAGGATACAACTGGTAAGCTTCCTGCTATTCGTGGTTTTGATTTCATGAACTATAATCCGCTTTATGGCTGGGAGGATGGTACAACAGAACGTGCTATTGACTGGACTAAAAATAAAAATGGTATAGTTACAGCTTCTTGGCATATCAATGTACCTATAAATTTTGAAAATTATGTGTTAGGAGAACCTGTTGACTGGAAGGAGTGTTCATATAAGAACTATCAGGCATCTAACAGCACGTTCAATACTGCTAATGTTCTTGTTGAAGGTACAAAAGAATATGATTATTTTCAGGCTGCTATAGAAGATCTGGCAGAGCAGCTGCTCATACTTCAGGAAAATAATGTTCCTATCATTTTCAGACCGCTTCATGAAGCTCAGGGCAATGAAGGCAACTACGGCGATGGTACATCTTGGTTCTGGTGGGGTGACAGAGGAGCGGAGGTATTCAAAGAACTTTGGAAGATGCTATACACAACACTTACTGAGAAGTATAATCTTCACAATTTGATCTGGGAATTCAACAGCTACAATTATTCAAATTCTCCAACATGGTATCCAGGAGATGAATATGTAGATTTGGTAGCATATGATAAGTATAATGTTGATAATGGAAGAGACGATGGTCTTACAAGCGGGCCAAATGAATCAGCTATTTCAGCTATTTATAACTATCTGGTAGAACTGACTGACGGCAGAAAAATGGTTGCAATGTCAGAAAATGATACTATTCCTAATATTGAGAATCTGACTGTAGAAAATGCAGGATGGCTTTATTTCTGTCCTTGGTATGGAGAACATCTTATGAGTGAACGCTATCAGAATGCTGATACTCTTAATGAAATATATAACAGCGAATATTGTATCACGCTTGATGAACTGCCTTCTGACTGGCTTTCAGCTTATGTAAACGGCAGTAGTGTTACTACAACTACTATGGAAACTACTATTACTATTCCAGTTACTACCTTGGAAAATACAACTAATGTAAGTACCGATACATCTACTCTTACTACAAAACAGACAAATACAGAAACAACACCTGCTTCAACTTCTGAAAGCATTGCAACAACCACAGAGACTACATGGATGACAACAACAACAACGTCAACATCGCCAAGTACAACTTTACCTTTAAGGGTAAAATTAGGAGATTTAAACCTTGACGATGGTGTTTCTGTTGTAGATATGGTATATTTAAATAAATATATGGTAAATATTATTAAATTTAATGATCAGCAAAAATGTAATGCTGACTGTTATAGTGATGGAGTGATCGACTCATCAGACGCTTCAGCTCTTATGCAATTTTTAGCTCAACAGATTGATTCATTTCCAGTAGGTTCTTAAAAAATAAAGGTCAATGTGAGCTGATATTCAGAATATAAAAAGATGCAAAATGCTTTAATGCAAATAAATACGGCGTAATGTACTGAAAATGCGTGATATTTAACTTGTAATAAGATTAAATTTAAAAAAGAATAAATTGTTGTATGACAACAAAAACGCCCGAAAAATGAGCTTGTCTGCTCAAATACGGGCGTTTTAAATTTTGCTGTTTACATAGATATTAGAGTGTAATCATATTTTTAATAATGAAAATCCATCAGATTTTTTTTAAAATCACTTGTAAACATAAAAAAAATGTGCTATAATATAGTTTATGAATAGTGCAGTTTTTATTTTGCCGCAGTGGTAAATATGTGCAGAGTATAATATTATATTATTAATAGTATAAAGCGAGGGCAAATGCTATGAAGCTTATATCAATAGTTGTTCCGTGCTATAATGAACAGGAAGTTCTTCCGCTGTTTTACAGAGAAATAACCAATGTTATGGCACGTATAAAGGACAAACATTCCGATACAGAATTTGAACTATTGTTTATAAACGATGGCTCAAAAGATGAAACACTCAAATGCCTTAGAGAGCTTGCTGTAAATGACAGCCGTGTAAGGTATATTTCTTTTTCCAGAAATTTTGGAAAAGAAGCAGGAATGTATGCAGGATTGCAAAATTCAAAAGGTGACTATGTAGTTGTGATGGACGCTGATTTGCAGCATCCGCCTGCTTTCATTCCTCAGATGTATGAATATGTTTTGAGTGGTGAATATGATTGCGCCACTACAAGAAGAGTAAGTCGTGAAGGCGAGTCGAAAATTCGCTCATGGTTTTCCAGGAAATTTTATAAAATAATGAATAAGATCTCACAGACTGAAATAGTTGATGGTGCTCAGGATTTTAGATTTATGACAAGACAAATGGTTGATGCTATTCTTTCAATGAAAGAATACAATCGTTTTTCTAAGGGTATATTCAGTTGGGTGGGATTCCGAACAAAATATATGCCATATGAGAATGTTGAACGTGCAGCTGGAAATACAACATGGTCTTTTAAATCATTATTTAAGTATTCTCTTGAAGGAATATTTGCTTTTTCTACTGCTCCTCTCTCTATCTCTTCATTTTTGGGCATTCTCAGTTTTATTATAGCATTTATAATGATACTTGTTCTTGTTATAAAATGGCTCGCATTTGGCGATCCTGTACAAGGTTATACTACTACAATATGTGTTATTCTTATGATGGGTGGACTTCAGCTTTTCTGTATCGGTATATTAGGTCAATATCTTTCAAAAACTTATCTTGAATCAAAAAATAGACCGATATATATTATTCATGAAACAGAAAATGACGTACGTAAGGAAAATCATATAGAGAATGATAAACACTGATGAATAAGCATTCAAGAATCATAATGATATTTCTGTTTATAGTAATTATTGCTCTTGTTACGGCTATAGTTGTATTTCATATAAATGCAGGAAAAGAGGCTGCGGTAATTTCTAAGAACGATTCAGATATTAATGCATCTGATGTACAGTACGCAGCAAGTATGTTTAGAGATCAGAATGGTCTTTGGGGACTTAAAGATTCAGGCGGTACTATTATTTTAGATCCAGAATGGAATGAACTTATACAAATAAATAGTGATTATTTTAAAGCAAAACTTATTACACGCTCAGGCGCTCTTTATGGTGTCATTGATCGAAATGGTGACATAATAGTACCATTTGTGTATAGCAAAATAGAAAGACTTAGTGAATTTGTCTATTCAGCAAAGATTAGAGATTCAGAAGAATATTTGTTTTATGGACGTGATTTCAGGCTTCTTTTGCCTTATAGTGCAAACAGTTATACAGCTGATGATTCAAATCTATATATTACAAAGGATAACGATAAATTTACTTATAAGCAGGGGGAAGGGCTTGATTTAATAAAGTGCGAGTTTACGAGATTAAAAAGGCCTATTAATTTAACAATTATTTTGGACGATCCTCAGCTTATATCTATAATGAGTAGTTCACAATGGAGCAATACGGTTAACAGGATCATAATTTTTCTTGATGCTTTGCGGCGAAATAAAACAGATGCTCTCTCGGAAATAATTTTTCTTGATTCTTTTTCAGATATTACTGCTTTAGTTAAAACTAAGCATCAATGGCGCGGTAGGCTGTCAAATGATATCTATCTATATACATGTGAATCAGACGAATCAGAGATAAATATACTCTGTATGAAAACAGAGCTTATAGTTTCAGGTGAAGAAGAAACAGAATTTGAAAACATCCCTATTGTACTTTGTTTTAGTAAGGATGAAACAGGGGAGTGGCTCATTAGTGATGCTATTATGGGATGATCTATAAAAAATAATAATCGTACAGAAGTACGAAGAAAAGAGGATACATATGACAAAAAAAGTTGCGATCATAATGGGAAGTGACAGCGATCTGCCCATAGTAAAATCGGCATTTTCAGAACTGGAAAGCTATGAAATTCCATTTGAAGTTCATATTATGTCAGCGCATCGTTCTCCTAAGCTTGTTGCAGATTTTGCAGGTAGTGCAAAGGAAAACGGCTTTGGCGTGATTATTGCAGCGGCAGGAAAGGCAGCTCATTTAGCAGGCGTTATTGCAGGACATACAACGCTTCCTGTCATTGGAATTCCGATCAAATCCAGCACACTTGATGGGCTTGATGCCTTGTTAGCAACAGTTCAGATGCCCACAGGTATTCCTGTAGCTACAGTTGCAATAGACGGTGCTGCTAATGCTGCTATTTTGGCTGTACAGATACTTGCGGTCTCTGATGATGCTATAGCTGAAAGGCTTGCAGTAAAAAAAGCAGAGATGGAAGCAGGTGTTGTGGCTAAGGATAAAAATCTTCAGGAAAATATAAAGTAAAAAGC
>CAMWPG010000139.1 GCA_947176075.1 uncultured Ruminococcus sp.
GCTCAAAATGCTTACTTAAAGTATATATATAATTTTCCAATGTGTCAATGATATTTTCTGCTATTTAAATGATATTTTCCACCTAAAATCTAAAATCTGGAAAATATCTATGCATAAAATCCGGCAATTCTGCTTTAAAGCGTTTATCCTTTAGATAAGCAAGAGACGATGTTTCCTCAGGTTCAAATTTAATTCTGTAAGCACAGAGCTGCTGATATTTTTCACCGTATTTCCTGTTTACCTCTGTATTGCCGTACTTTTCATCTCCCAGAAGCGGCGAACCTATAAATGCCATATGAGCACGTATCTGGTGCGTCCGTCCTGTAATAAGATCGATCTTGACAAGACAAAGCTTATCTCTTGACGCAAGAACGTTATACCTTGTGATTATATCACGATAACCATGCTGTTTTCTGTCAGATATCTTTACAAATTTGCTTCCATCCGATCTGTAGTGATATGCATGAAGCGTATCCTGCTTTTTAGGAGGAGCATTATATGTTATACAAAGATACGATTTATGTATCTTATTTTCTCTGATAAGCCTGTTAAGCTCTCTGAGTGCCGCTGCATTTTTTGCAGCGATAACAAGACCGCTGGTATTCCTGTCAAGCCTGTTGCATAGAGCCGGAGCAAAGGAATTTTCTCTGTCCGGTACATATTCGCCTTTTTCGTACAGATAATGAAGAACTCTTGCAATAAGCGTATCCTCTGTGCTTCGATCATCATCATGAACTACAAGCCCTACAGGCTTAAAAATTATCAGAATATTGCTGTCCTCATATATTACATTAAGCTTTATAGGCGCACTCATAAACAGATACTTCAAATTTTTCGTACTGCTGCTCATATCGGATTTTTCTATAAAAAAATCATCACATATATAGCATCTTACAACATCGCCCTCAGAAAGAATCACTGCTCCTTCTGTGCGTTTACCATTTAATTTTATATTTTTAGTGCGTATAGACTTGTAAAGCATACTCTTCGGCAGTGACGGTATCGCCTTTTGCAAAAATTTATCAAGCCGCTGTCCGCTGTCATTAAATTTTATAACAAATTCTTTCATATTTTTCAACTGAACATTATTCAGAAACTCCTCAAAAAAATTAAAATATTCATTTTTTTATTGCAAATTTATATCAGATATGGTATAATCTTAATATAAATAAAAATAAATCAATGGTGATATAATGTCTAAGAATAAAAAAATTAATTTAAATGCAGGACATCGTGAACGTATGAGACAAAGATATCTTGCAAATGGATTAAACGGATTTCAACCTCATGAGATACTGGAACTGCTGTTGTTCTACGCTAAACCCAGATGCGATACAAATAAAATCGCCCATGAGCTTATAAATCGTTTTCATACTCTTGCCGGTGTGATGAATGCAGATGTGCAGGAGCTGTGTGCAATAGACGGTATCGGATCTCAAACTGCAATATTTCTCCGCCTGTTTCCAGATGTTTTCAGGGCATATCAAATGAGCAGAAATGCAGATAAGCTCAGCTTTAAACGCAGAAATGACCTTAAAGCTTACCTTGCAAGCCTTTATGCAGGCACGGTTAAAGAACAGGCTTATGTAATATGCTTTGATGCAAATGAGCAAATAATTTGCATTGAGCCTACTGGAAATGGTACTTCAACTACAGCAAATCTTGATATTCGTTCCATAGCTGAAATAGCACTTCGAAATAGGTGTGACTCTATAGCCCTGGTACACAATCATCCAGACGGCAATCCTAATGCATCAAATACAGATATATTTGCTACAAACAGACTATCAAAAGTGCTGCGTTCACTTGATATTGAACTTGCAGATCATTTTATCGTAGGCAGCCGTGTGACATCCATGCGTGAAATGGGTCAGATAAACGATTAAATGCATAAAATTCTATAATCTTAGTTATCTCTGTGAAGTCATTTCTTTAAGTATTTTAATAAGCTCTATATCATCCTCTGTAACACGGATATTTGTGCATATCGGTCTTCCCTGCGGATCTTGAATATTAACTTCTATCACACTGCCAACCTGTATGTAGTCAGAAGCAGCAGCCAAAAACATCGGAACTTTAGGATGATTATTCTTAAAGTTTTCCATAAGATTTTTCATTTTCATCATAGCAATATGATTCATTTTTATCACTCATTTCTTTTATTTTAAATTAAGTTCCCTGCTTACGCTTTAGTTTAAAGCGCTGCTTTAGAACTTTCAATACAATAATTATAGCATCTCAGAATTTAAAATGCAAGTTTTTTAAGAAAAATAAAAGGAACTGTTTTATAAAAACGAAAAAATATTTACTGCATTTATTAAGCTGCTTAGACATTTAAAATAAAAATATTTTAAAATAATATAAAGCGAGGAATAAAATATGAAACTTATTTTAAAAAACGGATTTGTTGTAAACGTATTTACAGGCGAAATAGAAACTCAGGATGTTCTTATAGAGGACGGTATAATATCAGGTGTAGGAAATTACAGCTGCGATAATGCCAACGAAATATGCGATGTTTCCGGTAAATATATCTGTCCCGGTTTTATAGATGGTCATATCCATATTGAAAGTACAATGCTTCTTCCAGCTGAACTTGCAGAAATATGCATTGCACACGGAACCACAGCCATAGTTGCAGATCCGCATGAGATCGCAAATGTATGTGGAAGAAATGGTATATATTTCATGCTTGAAGCAAGTGAAAATATTCCTATGACTGTTTATATCATGCTTCCTTCATGCGTTCCTGCTACTCAGTTTGATGAAGCCGGAGCTGACCTAAATGCTGAAGAACTGTCTGAATTTTACAATCATCCCCGTGTACTTGGACTTGGCGAACTGATGAACTATCCCGGAGTGATTGCAAAAAATGAAATTGTAATGCGCAAGATAAAAGATGCTCATAAGGCTGGAAAAATTATAAACGGTCACGCTCCGTTCCTTACAGGGCATGAGCTTGACAAATATATAGCAGCCGGCATAAATGACGATCATGAATGCTCTACATTCAAAGAAGCAATAGAACGGTTGCGCAAGGGACAATGGATAATGATACGTGAAGGAACTGCTGCAAGAAATCTCGAAGAGCTTCTGCCTCTATTTGATAAGAGGTATTCCCATAGATGCCTGCTCGTTACAGATGATAAGCATCCTGCTGATATTATGCAAAATGGTCATATAGACAGCATTATAAGAAAAGCATCCGTACTCGGAAAATCTGCAATTACCGGCATACAGATGGCAACTATACAGGCAGCACAATGCTTCGGTCTTAGAGGAATAGGCGCTGTAGCTCCAGGATATATTGCGGATATTTTAGTTCTTGATAATCTTGAGAAAATAAAAATAAACGATGTATACTATCACGGAAACAAGGTATTTGAAAACGGCACAGTACTTCCATTTAAAAAGCCGAATATATCTACAAAGCTTAAAGAAAGCGTTTTGAGTTCCTTTAATATTCCCACCCTGTCACCTAAAGATTTCACAATAATTCCTCAAGGCAGTATCTGCCGAACTATAGGAGTTATTCCTGGTCAGCTGATAACTGAAGAACGACTTTTAAAAATAAATTTTACAAAAAACGGCGGAATAGATATAGATCGTGATATATTGAAAATAGCAGTAGTTGAAAGGCACCATAACACAGGGCATATTGGAGTAGGATTTATTCAAGGGATCGGACTTAAAAAAGGTGCTATCGCTTCGTCTGTTGCCCATGATTCTCATAACCTTATAATAATAGGAACGAATGAAGCGGATATGGCTGCTGCCGGCAACCGTGTACGTGAAATGGGCGGCGGAAATGTAGTCGTAAATAATGGCAGAGTCATAGCGGAAATGGAGCTTCCTATTGCCGGTCTGATGAGCACACTCTCTGCTATGGATGCTTCGCTTCAAAATGAGAAAACCCGCAGCACTGTACATGAGCTTGGTGTTCCGGAAAATATATCTCCATTTATGAATATGGCATTTGTAAGCCTGCCGGTCATCCCTTCTCTTAAAATGACAACTCTGGGACTTATTGACGTAAATTCTCAGAAGCTTGTACCGCTTTTTGCAGAACAGTAAATAAAAGGAGAGATTAAGGTGAATGAAAAAGAAAATAAAAATGAAAACCATTTAATAAGCAATACAGAAAATGAAGAAATATATCATCTTGATACACGAAAGGCATTATCAAAACACTTTTTTGAAAAGCGTGAAAATGGATGGACACATGCACCATTTGAACGTGAAATGGCATTTTATGAAAGCGTTCGTTCAGGAAGCCTTGAGACCGTAAAGACCTTATTTACACCTTTAGGAGGCGAAGGATTCGGAAATCTTTGTGACAATTATTTACAGAATCTGAAATATCATCTTGTCATTTCCATTGCAATGATAACACGTTTCTGTATAAACGGAGGAATGTCTCCCGAAGAAGCTTACAATATGAGTGATATATACATTCAGAAAACAGATAAATGTACTTCAAAAAACGAAATAAATGATATTCACTATCGCATGGTAATTGAATTCACAAAAAGAATGCGTCAAATCAAAAATGGTCATATCTATTCTAAAACTGTTATCTCACTGCTTGATTACATAAGTGATCATCTGCATGAAAAAATACTTGTTCAGGATATTGCCAATGTAGCTCAATACACCGTTCCATATATATCTCGTGTATTCCGCTCAGAGGTAGGCGTAAATATAAGTACATACATTATGCAGAAAAAAATCGAAGCCGCAGCAAATATGCTGCAATTCTCAGATTACTCATCTCTCGAAATCAGCAGCTATCTTCAATTCAGTTCACAAAGCTACTTTATCAAGCAATTTAAAAAGCATATTGGCATAACTCCCAACGAATACCGCAAGCGTTACTATTCAGTAGGATGGATGGATGGTAAGATCATAAAAAAATAAGTCAACAAACTACTATTTTTTGTAAGAATGCTGGTATTTTTAACATTACTTTAATGATATAATTGTATTAAAGAATTCAAAAGCTCGCAAAAG
>CAMWPG010000140.1 GCA_947176075.1 uncultured Ruminococcus sp.
ATATTACTCGATATTTTGCCTCTTGAAAAAAAAATTTGTTTTTTTCAAAAAAAAATTGAAAAAACACTTGACAAACATTTCTAACTGTGATATAATATAAAAGCTGAGTGAGATAAGCAGCAAAAACAAATATTCTGGGGTGTCGCCAAGCGGTAAGGCAGCGGACTCTGACTCCGTTATTCGAGGGTTCAAATCCTTCCACCCCAACCAAACAATAATCGGCACTGTTTTATAAAGCAGTGCCGATTATTAAAATTTGATTAGGAGGGATCTGTATGCCAGATTACAAGGCTATGTATTATCACTTGGCTGGACGCATGGCAACTGCTATTGATGCGCTGGAAGCGACCACCAATGCGTTGGTTGACATTACCGAAAAGCTGAAGCTGGCGCAGCAGACCACGGAGGAAATGTTTATTTCCAGTCCTGATGACGATGTGGATCCTTTGGATAACGTTTCAGAGTAAGAGTTATAATTATGATGTTTTTGAAGGATAGAAATATTTTTTGTTCCAATAGCACATATAGCACCCTAATTTTGATACAAAGTTAGGGTGCATTTTATGTCTTGAAAATAACTAGGTATCGGCACTTTATGAAAAGTGCCGTTTTCTGCTGCTTGAATAGAGGAGTGATGTTTGCCTTGAAAATGAGGTTTGCGTTGTCCAATCGTATTACGATGCTTGACAATTGCATAAAAATTTGATATAATAAACGCATATGTGCAGGAATTTTTTTAAAGGTTTTATATCCTTTCACTTCCTGAGAGATAAATATTACATAAAATTGGGGCTAAAAGCTCCGGATTGGGGGATATTATGGTATTCAGCAGTATCGATTTTTTATTTCGATTTCTGCCGATCTTCCTGATTGGTTATTACATTGCGCCTAAAAGTTATAAAAATCTCATTATTATTATAGGAAGTCTTATATTTTACGCATGGGGAGACGGCTGGTATACACTTCTGCTGCTGCTTTCGGTATTTGTAAACTTTATATTTGGAAAGCTTATTGCAGGACATGGACAGCCAAATCAAACAAGAAAAGCAAGGCTTATTTTTCTTTGGACAGCAATAGCATTTGATTTTGGACTATTGATTCTTTTCAAATATACTGATTTTCTTATAGAAAATCTTAATCTTATTATAAAAATATTTGGAGCACAGATTCCAGCTGCACATATGCATCTGCCACTTGGTATCAGCTATTTTACATTTATGGTCGTATCCTATCAGGTTGATGTTTACAGACGTGATATCTCTGCTGCTAATAATATTGTTACATTCGGAACGTACGTTGCAATGTTTCCAAAGCTTATTTCAGGTCCTATAACCGCATATGGTGAGCTTTCGCAGGATCTGCGCAGAAGAAATATATCAATAGCTAATATTGAGGAAGGTCTCCAGACCTTTATCATAGGACTTGGTGCAAAGGCGCTCCTTGCCGATAATATGAGTACACTCTGGGCTGGTATGTCACGCTATGGATATGAAAGCATCTCCTGCCCATATGCATGGCTCGGTGCTGTAGGATATAGTTTCCAGCTGTATTTTGATTTCTTTGGATATTCTCTAATGGCTATAGGAATTGGAACAATGCTTGGTTTCAAGATACCTAAAAACTTTGATCATCCGTATGCATCAAGCAGCATATCCGAATTCTGGAGAAGATGGCATATTACTTTGGGAATATGGTTCAAGAAGTACATATATTTTCCTCTTGGCGGCAGCAGATGCAGCACGCTCAAAATTGTACGCAATACATTTCTTGTATGGGCATTTACAGGTCTGTGGCACGGTGCAAGCTGGAATTTTGTACTATGGGGTCTAATATTCTTCGGACTTATTATGCTGGAGCGTTTCTGCATCGGAAAATATCTTGCTCGTACACATGTTCTGAAGCACATTTATGTATGCATCCTCATTCCGCTTACATGGGTAGTGTTTGCACTGCGTGATATGGGAGATATCGGTGTATATTTCTCACGCTTGTTCCCATTCGGAGGCTCTCCGGATTTCGTTACAACACGTGATTTCTGGAATGCACTGGGCAGTTATTGGAAATTACTTATTGTCTGCGTTGTATGCTGTCTGCCGATAACGGAAAAAATGTATAAGAAATATAAAGATAATATTATTATAAAAATAGTGCTTATAGCTATCTTTGTAGCCAGCGTTATAGTTATACATACTTCAACCAACAATCCATTTATGTATTCACGTTTCTAATAACAGGAGGCTTTTATGAATTCTATTATTTCAACACTAAAATCATATACGCTTTTGGTTGGAGTTATAGCAGCATCTGTTGTTCTGATAATTGTATTTTTATTTCAGAAGGAAAATGATAAAACAAGCATTAAGCCTTCTGGCGAAATGTCGATATCAACCAATCAAGCTACAGAAGAGATCCACCAGCCCGCAACATTTGCTACTGATTCATCTGGAAACAAGATAACTCAGACTTCTACGATCTCAAACCAATCAGACATTCCTTTAGAAACTGATATTACACAAAGCATCAGCGAACCAACTGATACTGCTAATAATTCAGCTTCTCCTCAGTTTAAGACTGTAGAAGATGATTATTTTTATGACTCACTTTTTATCGGCAATTCCAGAACAGTTGGTCTTTCTCTCTTTGGTTCAATGCCAAAGGAAGCAACATTCTATGCAACAGTCGGAATGAATATATATGATCTTATGACATCTACAGCGCAAGTTCCTCCAGAAGAAGGTCCGGAGCAATCATTTGAATCTGTACTCAGCAGTAAGCAATATGGTAAAGTATACATTATGCTCGGTATAAATGATTTAGGCACTGGTACATCAGAATCATTTGCTGAATATTACAAGAGCATAATTGATAAGATACACATGATGCAGCCAAATGCAATTATTTATATACAAAGCATTATAAATATTTCTGCTGAAAGAGATGCTCAGGGAGATGCTATTTCAAATTCAAATATTAATGAAAAAAATGCACTTTTAGAGCAAATTGCAAATAATGATTACATCTATTACCTCAATATAAATGAAGTCCTGATCGATTCAAATGGTTATCTGAATTCTGATTATACATCAGACGGTGTACATCTTGGTGGAGGTTCGTTGTCACTTTGGGAGAACTATCTTTATTCTCACGCTATTGTAAAATAAATTATACATAACATAAAAAGGCTGTCGTTACAAAACCATGCAACGACAGCCTTTTATATTTGTTTATTGAAAAACAATTGATTATTATGCCAATACCACTTTTTTAGCTGTCTCCAATTTCCTTAATGATTTAAGCTCTGCCATCATCATAATAAGCGTAACGGAAAATGCACATAAATCCGCCGTAGGAGCTGCATACATTATTCCATTAAGTCCCCAGAAGTACGAGCATATGAGCAACAGAGGCATTAGGAATATAAACTGTCTTGTAAGTGAAAGAAATACGCCCTTATACGCCTTTCCTATAGAAGTAAAGAATGTTGCTACTACCGGCTGGAAGAAGTTTATAACAACTGCCAACAAGAATATTCGGAAAAACTTCACACCGAATTCTACATAATCAGCATCGCCCTTTCCGAACATAGAAAGGATCTGCTCCGGAAATATCTGGAATATCAAAGCTGCCGCAATTGATAATGAACCGCTTAATCCGAGAGTCATCCATAATGCGCCTCTCACTCTATCATATTTTTTAGCACCATAATTATAGCTCTCTATAGGCTGGCTGCCCTGCGCAAGTCCTATAATAAATGAGAAGAACACCTGAAATACCTTCATAACTATACCAGCAACAGCAATAGCTGTTGTTGCACCGTATTTTGAATTCTCTCCGTATGTACTAAGAAGCTGATTCATAACTATTTGCACTACCATCATTGTTATTTGATTAAAGCATGATGCCATACCAAGAAGTGAGATTCGATGTAACTCTGAAAATCTTGGTATAAAATGTTTTATTTTAAGCTTTACTGTTTTATACTTTCTCAGGTAGCATATTACTATTACCGCAGAAACCGCTTGTCCTATAACTGTTGCAAATGCAGCACCTGCCATTCCCCAGTCAAATACAAGAATAAACAATGCGTCAAGTATAACATTTATTACAGCACCAACTATATTGCATATCATTGTCATCTGAGGGCTGCCGTCTGCTCTTATAATATGTCCGCCACCTGTTGTAAGTATCATAAATGGAAAGCCTATTGCCGTAATACGCACATAAACAGCAGCATACTCCTCCACAATACCGCCTTCGGCACCGCAAAGAGACAATATCGGATGCAGAAAAACTTCTGTTACGATCATAAGTAAAACACCGCTTAAAAACAAAAGCGAAGACGAATTCCCTGCAAAATATGCTGCTCTCTTTGAATCTCCGCTTCCCATTGAAAGGTTGAAGCATGAAGCTCCACCTATACCAAAAAGCAGTGCCAACGCTATACATGAGGTCGTCAGCGGAAAGGCTATATTTGTTGCAGCATTTCCGTCTATTCCAACTGACTGACCGATAAAAAGCTGGTCGATTATGTTGTACATCGCAGATACCAGCATTGCTATAATGCTTGGTATCGCAAACTTTCTCATAAGAACACTTATTTTTTCAGTGCCTAAAAAAGTATTTTCTGTTTTTTCCATATTTATCTCATCTCTCCTTTTATTTATTGCACCGCATAATATCTATGCGATGTTTCTATCATTTAAGTGTAACGATAGTCACGCCATCCTCGCCTTCACCAAACACGCCAAGTCTAAATGTCTTTACATAGGGCATTTTTTTAAGTCTTTGGTGAACAGCCTTTCTTAGAAGTCCTGTGCCTTTGCCATGAATAATCGTAACTGTTGAAATATGTGACAAAACTGCACGATCAAGAAATGCTTCCATCTCATAAACTCCTTCATCACACGCTCGTCCTCTTATAT
>CAMWPG010000141.1 GCA_947176075.1 uncultured Ruminococcus sp.
CGATATAAGCATCTTGTAGGAAAGACTCTTATTCTGCCTATAGTTCATCGTGAAATACCAATCGTTGCTGATAATTACGTTGAAATGGACTTTGGTACTGGTGTTGTAAAAATTACACCTGCACATGATCCGAACGATTTTGAGGTAGGACTTCGCCATGAACTCCCTGTTATTAATGTAATGACCGATGATGCAAAGATTATAGAATATTATCCCAAATACGCTGGTATGGATAGATATGAGGCTCGTAAAGCTATTGTTTCCGATCTTGAAGCAGAGGGTGCTCTTGTAAAGGTAGAGGATTACAGCCATAATGTAGGTACTTGCTATCGCTGCGGCACTACTGTTGAACCGAGAGTTTCAACACAGTGGTTTGTTAAAATGAAACCTCTTGCGCAACCGGCTATAGACGCTGTAAAAAATGGTAAAACGAAATTTGTTCCAGAGCGTTTTGACAAAATATATTTCCACTGGTTGGAGAATATACGTGATTGGTGTATTTCAAGACAGATATGGTGGGGACATCAGATTCCAGCATTCTATTGTGATGACTGCAATGAAATGGTTGTGACAAAGGGAAAAAATGCAGTATGTCCTAAGTGCGGAAAGCCTATGCGTCAGGATCCTGATACTCTTGATACATGGTTCAGCTCAGCACTCTGGCCTTTCTCCACACTTGGCTGGCCGGACAACACAGATGACCTGAAATATTTTTATCCTACCAATACTCTTGTAACAGGCTATGATATTATTTTCTTCTGGGTCATTCGAATGATGTTCAGCGGAATTGAAAATATGGGAGAGGTTCCATTTAATACAGTTCTTATTCACGGTCTGGTGCGTGACTCTCAGGGCAGAAAGATGTCTAAATCTCTTGGCAATGGCATTGATCCGCTTGAAGTTATTGATGAATACGGTGCGGATGCACTGAGATTTATGCTGGCTACTGGTAATTCTCCAGGAAATGATATGAGATATATCGATGAGAAGGTAAAGGCTGCGAGAAATTTTGCAAATAAGCTTTGGAACGCTTCAAGATTCATTATGATGAATCTGCCTGATGATTTCAAATTTACAGGTTTGCCGTCAGAACTTCGCATAGAGGATCAGTGGATCGTATCTAAATTCAACGACCTTGCAAAGGAAGTAGTAGAGAATCTTGATAAATTTGAGATAGGCGTTGCAAGTGCTAAGATATATGATTTTATATGGGATGTATTCTGCGACTGGTATATTGAGCTTACGAAGCCGAGAATAATTGCTGGAGGACAGTCTATGTCAGATGCACAAGCTGTTCTTGTTTGGGTAATGCGTGGAATGCTCAAGCTTCTGCATCCATTTATGCCGTATATCACAGAGGAAATATGGCAGGTTCTGACTGATGGAGAATCTATGATAATCCTTGAAAGCTATCCTATATATGATAAGAAATACTGCTATTCTGAAAGTGCATTTCAATTTGAAAAAATAATTGCAGCTATCAGAGCAGTGAGAAACAGACGCACTGAAATGAATGTTCCTCCGTCTCGTAAGGCTAAGATATTCATTGAAACAAACGAAGCCGAGCTTTACAGGTCATCTGCAATATTTTTTGAAAAGCTTGCATCGGCATCAGAGGTTGAAGTCGAAAATTCATTTGATATACCGGATGCAGTCACAGCTGTAACAGATACTGCACGTCTTTTTATACCAATGGATGAGCTTATTGACAAGGATAAAGAACTGGAACGTCTTAATAAAGAAAAGGAAAAGGTTCAGAAAGATATAGATTTTCTTAGTAAGAAACTTTTAAATCAGGGCTTTATTGCTAAAGCACCAAAGCAGCTTATTGAATCTGAACAGGCGAAACTCGATAAGGCAAATGAAAAAATGGCAAAGCTTGATCAATCCATAAGGAGTATTATTGGTTAAGCATTTATGAGAATTTGGATTTAAGAAGGTGATTGTTTGTGACATATAAAGAAGCTATGATATATATTCAAAGCTTTAGCAAAAGAGGCGCACCTGTTCGGAATCTTTCCAGAATAAGGAATCTCTTAAATGAGCTTGGAAATCCTCAGGATAATCTTAAATTTGTTCATATTGCAGGAACAAATGGTAAAGGCTCTACTCTTGCGCTCAGTTCTGTTGCTGCGATCGAAGCAGGATTCAAGGTAGGTCAATTTACTTCTCCATATATGATTCGCTACAATGATCGTATCCGAATAAACAATGAGGATATTCCAGACGAAAACGTTGCAGTGTTATGCAAAAAAATATCAGAATGCCATGTCGCTCCTGAATGCTCGCAGTTTGAGATTACATTTGCTATTGCTCTTATGTATTTTTTGCAGGAAAAATGTGATATAGTTTTTCTGGAAACTGGTCTTGGCGGAACACTTGATGCTACTAATATTATAAAAGCTCCGCTTGTTAGTGTAATAACTTCAATTTCCCCTGACCATACTAATATTCTCGGAGAAACTCTTCAAGAGATAGCTGCTCATAAAGCAGGTATAATTAAGCATGGTTGTCCCGTTATATTGTCGGCTGATAATGAAGATACAACTGTAAATATAGTAACAGAAGCATCAGCTGAAAAATGTTCCGATCTAAGAATCCCGAATTTTGATGATTGCCATATAATTGAATCTTCACTAAGCGGTATACGGTTTCAATATCATAGCATTGACTATTCTATCAGAATGCCGGGAATACATCAGGTATACAATGCACTTACAGCAATTGAGATAGTAAGAGTGCTTGGTATGCATGGATATCTTATAACAGCAGAAAATGTGGTAAATGCTTTTGAAAAAGTGAGCGTTCCGGCAAGAATACAACAGCTTTGCAGTGAACCCAAAATTCTGCTGGATGGAAGTCATAATCAGGGAAGTATTATCGCTCTTGCGGATGTTCTCAAAAATACCGGATGCAGACCTATTATTATAATATGTGGAATGCTCAGCTCTAAGGATTACAAAACTTCATGTCATATCTTAGCAGGTATAGCGGATCATGTCATATGCGTAGATGACTTTTCAGATTCTGCTGTACCTAAGGATGAACTTCAAACATATTTTGAAACTTCCTGTGCAGTAACCACATTGCCTTTAAAAGATGCGCTTTCATATGCCATGAAACTTATACAGGGAACTGATGGTATAATTGCCATAAGCGGTTCATTATATCTTGCCAGCTGTTTTTTTGGAAATGATAGAGCAGATGCAGTTTGATAGATTGTAAATACTATAATTTAGCGTTTACTATATACAAAAGCAGCCCTTGAGATATTTTCTCAAAGGCTGTTTTTTATTATTAATCAAATTTTATTGATTTGAGTTCTATAAATCCTGTACCCTTATAAATAAAGTACAGCGGATGTATGCCGTTAGAAACATTTATAGCACTTTTAAGAAGTGTCCAGTCTGAGAAAGACTGAATATCAAATCTTGCTGCTTCAGTTTGTCCTATATCTGTATATACCGTAAGCGTGCCGATTCCCGTGGATGTAAGCAAAACTGAAAGTTTTTTTACATTGTCGAATGAGAAGTATTTATATCCAATAATCGTTCCATCAGCTATCTCACCAATAAATCTATCCTCTCCACGGTTGTTTACATTCGGAAAGCTTTCTGTATATATGGAATTGCTGCCATGAGGCATATTGCCATTTGTTATATTACATGCGATTACCGCAGGATATTCTCCGTTAGCAATTAAAGGACCATCATTAAGACCGCATGAGGTTATTTCTACCTGTTTTATAGAGCCATCATTTTCAATATTTATCTTTTCTGCACAGGCTTGCCTGCTGTAATCAGATTTATGCGTCAGCCGATGGTAAAATACATACCATTGACCATTTATATTTTCAATACTTCCGTGAGTTGTACCGGTCATATTAAGACGTTCATTTTCCTTACGTCCATTAAGACCAATATCACCGTTTGATACAATAGTTCCTCCAAATACAAAATCACGATCAGGATGTTTACTTGTAGCATAGCAAAGCTCATGATTATGCATAGATGAATAAATAAAATAATATGTATCCCCTATTTTACGCATAGAGCTTGCTTCAAAGAAAGGATGAGATTCAAAACTTGTTCCTCTTGTATCATAAGGAATGATATGTATTGGTTCTTCCTTTACTGTCATCATATCATCTTCAACAACGACCATACAAGGACCCATAACGCTTCCTTCTGTATTGAGAATTTCTTCTCTCGACTTGTTGAACATTGCCATTTCCTTTTCAACAATGGAATCATCGCTTTTCCAATCGTCTTTCTGTTCATAGTCGCTTTGAGTACCGTAATAAATGCGTATGACTCCATTATCATTTATAACACCTGGATCAAAGCAAATAAATTTTTTCATTGGTCTGCCGTCAGGATAGTGAACATATCCTATATATTCATATTTTCCTGCTGGTTCATCAGATACTGCTACACTTATAGGACCAAAATATCCGCCTTGTCCGCACCGTCCTGACATACAGTAATACAGATAATATCTGCCATCATTTCCACGAACAACATCTGGAGCATACATATATGGTCTTTCTTTAAAGTCAGGATCTTGATTTGCTCTGTATATTACACCCTCACATTTCCAATCAGTCAGGTCATTTATAGGTGCGGAATATACAGTATAATCAAGCATACAGAAAGTATCTCCACCTTCTTTATCGTGTGAACCGAAAAGATAAATACGATCACCAAAAATATGCGGTTCACCATCTGGTATGTGTTCATAAAGCGGTAAAAACGGATTATAGACTTGTTTTTTCATCATATTATTACACCTCTAAAATTAATTAAAGTAACTATTTTCTTATAAGAAAGCATATCAAAAATAAAATACTCTATATTTAATATTCATCATAATTTATAATAGAGATCTTTTTAAGTAGAAATACACTGTATCTTAT
>CAMWPG010000142.1 GCA_947176075.1 uncultured Ruminococcus sp.
ATGTATATATCTTCAATGCAAATTCAGATGGAGAAACAATAAGCCGCGATTTTAGTTTCTCAAATTCTCTTGACCTTGTTTATGAAATTCTTGATGCATGTCCTGATGATTACTTGGATGATTCATATGTAAATCAAAAACATATGGAAGTAAGTTTCCATTTTTATGATGTAGATGATCCTGGTCTTATAGGTTATGGTTATAGTTTTACATTCCCTGTTGATGAAAAAACAATAAGCAAAATTTCAAATATGCAGTCAAGTGACGATGCAGTCGTATATGAGTATAAGTAAACTATTGATCCTAATTTAATTTTGCTAACACCATTAACTCTCCATATAAAGATACCGCATATTCCATTTTTTGGAATATGCGGTATCTTCATTTTTTCTTCATTCTTGACAAATATGCATCTATATAGTAAAATACTATATAGATGAAAGGAGCTGCCATATATGAACTGCATAAACTGCGGAAGAGAGATACCACCGGATACTGTTCAGTGTCCGTTTTGCATAGAAAATGAAAAACAAAAGCTTAAATTCAAAAAAGAAAGAAATAAGATATATATTACACTTGGTATATGCTGCCTTGTATTAGCACTTATAGCTGCTGCTGTGATCATATTTATGCCAGATACTTCATTTCAAAGAAGTATGGAAAGTGCTGACGGCAGCTATGCTGTTGCTGCGTTGTGTGAGGAATCACCTGACGAAGCTGCGAACAGTCGCTATCAGCTAAGACTGCTCGATGCTTTGAATGATATAGAAATGAAATATAACATTCAGTCATGTGGATATAATCAGACGATAACAGCACTCAGACAAATATATTCTGTACAGAATCAAGTAGTGCGTGATCGCGCCGAGGAGATATGGTCGGACGTTGAACGAAAGCGGTTTTATCAGCTTCTGAATCACAAACGCACTGAAAAGGATAAAGATGAGCTTGTATGGAGCTTTGATATAGCAGCAGCAGCGGAAAGCGTTGCAGATGAATACAGAGCTGTAGGTCCGCTTTACCAGCAGAATGCAGAAAAACTTATAAAAAATCTATTTCCTGATATAAAAATTGAAAGCATGACAATTTATGCACTTTTTAATACAATAAATGCACAGGATGCTTTGGTTAAGTATGAAGATGATTCAGATCCATCAAATGGCACAGATCTAATAGTTGGAGACAATATATATATTGTAGGTGCAGATGCTGTTTACAATGAAGAAAGCGGCTTATGGAGCTTTTTTATACTGACAAGCTCAGATGCCGAATATAAATGACAAGGAGCTTTATTTATGATATGTGATTCTTTTGATATTGATATTTCAAAAATCAAAACACCATGTTTTATTACAGACGAAAGATTTTTAAGAAAGAATGGAGAAATACTAAGGGATGTGCAAAATAAAACTGGTTGTAAGATACTGCTTGCACAAAAAGCTTTTTCTATGTTCAGTACATATCCCATTCTTCGTGAGTATTTAGCAGGTACTACAGCAAGCGGCCTTTATGAGGCAAGGCTTGGAAGAGAAGAGTTCGGAGGAGAGGTTCATATATTTTCGCCGGCATATAGTTATTCTGATATGCCTGAGATATGCTCTGTTGCTGACCATATAGTATTCAATACGCTAAGTCAGTGGCAGCAGCATAAGGACATTGTAAAAAAATCTACAAGAAATATTTCCTGCGGTATAAGAGTGAATCCGGAATATGCTGAGGTAGAGACAGAACTTTATAATCCATGTATACCCGGCTCACGTATGGGCTGCCGTGCAGACAGCTTTACAGAAGAGCTTTTTGATGGGCTGGAGGGAATACATTTTCATACAATGTGCGAGCAGAATTCAGATGTTTTAGAGCGTACCTTACCTTATGTTATAGAAAAGTTTGACACATATCTCAGAAAGTGCAAATGGGTAAATTTTGGCGGAGGTCATCATATTACAAGAGCAGATTACGATATAGAGAAGCTGATAGGCTGCATAAGGCTTATTCAAGACAAATATGGCATACAGGTATATCTTGAGCCGGGTGAGGCGATTGCTCTGAATGCAGGATATCTTGTAACAACAGTGCTTGATTTTGCAAACAATGGAATGCCAGTTGCTATATTAGATGCATCTGCTGCCTGTCATATGCCTGATGTTCTGGAAATGCCGTACAGACCGCATATTATAGGAAGCGGAAGATCCTGCGAAAAGGCATACACATATCGTCTTGGCGGCAATACTTGCCTTGCAGGCGATATTATAGGAGACTATTCCTTTGATAAACCGCTTAAAGCAGGAGACAAGCTCATTCTCTGCGATATGGCGATATATTCTATGGTAAAAACAAATACTTTTAATGGTATGCCGCTTCCTGACATAGCTCTTCATAGAGAAAATGGCACGATTGAAATTATAAAAAGCTTTACATATGAGGACTTTAAATGCAGACTCTCATAAATAGCTGATTAAAAATTAAAAAGCATCTTAAAGTACTATGAAAATAGTTTCTTTAGGATGCTTTTTTATTTTGCGTTACAAGGCATATCAATAGTATCTTAAATTATTAGTTCAAAAATAATGCTTATGCTTCTACGGCTTTCATGTGACAGCCCTTTGAGCGTACTTTTTAAGTATAATTACAGAATCATTTATATTTATAACATTATCACCGTTCATATCAGCAGCAAGAAATACAGCTTGCTCGTCACAGTTTGGAACAAGATCCTTAAACGAAGGTTTAATAGATACACTGTTCATAGCATAGTACATAAGTACTAAAGTTGCATCTGATAAATCAACGTTTCCGTCGCAGTTGACATCTCCATTTTCTGACGGAATCAAAACAGTATTTGATGAAATAGTAGTAGTATCATTTGTGATTACAGTTACAGTTGTCACAGTAGTATAAATTATTGTAGAAGAATTTGTACTACTGATTATTGATGTATTGGTTTCACTACTTGTTGAGCTTACAGCTGTACTGGTCTCATTAGTATATACAGGAGTAGTTGTTGTATATGAAAAATCATTAAGCTTTGTAAATGGGAATCCGCAGCTGAGAGCATATTTCTCGGCTGCACCTTCAGAGTAGCCAAATATCTGAAATTCACTTATAGGAACTTTATTTTTACCTTCATCATTTTCTAATATCCTATAGCCAAAGGCGTAATCACCTATATCTGTTACGCTTTCTGGTATAGATACGCTTGTAATGTTGCAATCAAAAAAAGCTTCACTTTCGATACGTTTAATTCCATTAGATATTTTTAAATCTTTAAGTTTCTTACAGCCATAGAATGCATTTCTTCCTATAAAACTTATATTTTCAGGAATATAAATATCTTCAAGATTTTTACAGTTTGAAAACATATTATCAGAAATATTTTTCAGTCCGTTTCCCAAATATACATTGATGATAGAATCAGAGTTATAAAATGCACCATCTCCTACCGTAATAATGTTATCAGAGAATTGGATATGCTCTATTCCACAGCAACTTTCAAAAGCACCGCTTTCTATATTAGTCACTGTTTCAGGAATTACATAACAAGCATTTACTTTTGCAGCAGGATAATATATAATGGTACTCATATCTTTGCTCATTAATACGCCGTTATAATCAAGATAACTATTATTATCAGAAGAAACAGTTATATTCTCAAGAGAAGTGCAGCCCGAAAATGTATAACTCTCTATTTTGGAAATTTCTGAAGTAATATCGATTTCTTTAAGAGAAGAGCATCCGTAAAAAGTATCAGTATAAAGTTCTGTTATGCTGTTTGAAAGAATTATATTTTCAAGTGAATTGCAGTTAAAAAATGCCCCTTTTTCTATAAGCATAACATTATTAGGAATCACCAATTCTTTAAGTGTTGAGCAGTTACTAAATGCATAGCTGCCGATCTCTGCAATTGAATTAGGAAGAACTATATATTCAAGAGCTTTACAGCCACTGAAACAATTAGATCCTATTCGTAATATATTCTCTGAAAGTGATATATGACTTAATGAAGTACAGCCTGAGAAGCTTTGATCAGAAAGCTCGGTTAAACTATCAGGCAAAATTATATCCGATAATGATGTACATCCTAAAAAAGCTCTTTCTCCAATATATTCAAGATTTTCTGGAAAAATTATATCACTAAGCTTTGAACAGCCATTGAACATATCAGAACCTATTTGGTTTATTGACGAGGGCAAAATTATTCTCTGAAGTGATATACAGCCTGCAAATGCATTTACTCCAATATCGCTTACTGTTTCAGGTATAATTATATCTACAATATTTATGCAGCTTTGAAAGGCTGTTCCAGCAATAAATGATACATTTTCAGGAAAATCAAATTGACTATCATCAATTCCTCCCGGACATCTGAGCAGACAAGTGCCGTATTTATCAAGTAATATACCATTATATGATGAATATGCAAGGTTATCATCATCTACATTTATAGCAGAAAGATTTGAACACTTAGCAAATGCCCCCGTCTCAATTTCCTGAACACTTGCAGGAACACTTACAGTTTTTATAAAGCTGCAATTAGTAAAAGCAGTACTTGTAATGCGTACTACAGGAAGACCCTCTATTTCAGAAGGGATCACAAGCTCCTCGCAAACTCCATCAAGGCAGCCTGTAATAGATACAGCATCAGAATCAATAGAATAAAGAAGCATATTATCATATATTCCTATTTCTGCCGATGCAGTAATAGAATTTATCAGTGCAAACTGAGGCGCAGCCAATCCATTGAAAACGATTGCTGCTGCAAAAAGTATGCGCAAAAGCTTTAATTTTTTTTTCATATAATCCACCTCACTATATTTAATAC
>CAMWPG010000143.1 GCA_947176075.1 uncultured Ruminococcus sp.
GCCACACACTCCTATCATATTTAAATTATAACATAAAATAATATGTATGGTCAAGCTATATATTGATACATGGAAAAATAAATGAGAAAAAATGCAATAAAAACGGCTTTTTTTATCATTGCAATAGCCTTAAAAATATGATATTATTATAAAGGCAATTTAAAGGTATAATTTAAAAAGCTCTAAGCTTTTTACGCCTTGACCGAATAAGAGGAAATATGAAAATTTGTGCTTGTAAGACTTTTAAGTTTTACAAGCACAAACTATTTTTAAATATACCATGTTGAATATACAAAAATATTATTCATCAAAAAGCGGCGTAGAAAAATAACGCTCCGCAGTATCAGGCAAAATTGTGACAACAGTTTTGCCTTTTCCCAGCTTTTTGGCAAGTTTGAGAGCAGCTGCTACATTTGTACCGCTTGAAATACCGCACATTATACCTTCCAGTCTGGAAAGATCACGAGCAGTTTTTATAGCCTCTTCATCAGTTACTACATAAATATCGTTATATATATTCTGATTCAGAATCGCAGGTATGACACCATCGCCTATACCCATCTGAAGATGAGTTCCTATAGTTCCGCCTGCCAGTATTGCAGCATTTTCAGGTTCTACCGCCCATATTTCTATATCTGGATTTTGTGCTTTCAGCACTTCACCGATTCCGGTGATAGTACCTCCAGTTCCAATTCCAGAGCAAAATCCATGTATCTCTCTACCAGCCTGTTCCATAATCTCCATACCGGTATGATGTTTATGTGCCTGTGGATTTGCAATGTTTTCAAATTGCTGCGGAATGTATACATTAGGGTTTTCTTCTTTTAGTCTGATAGCAGTTCGCAGACATTCTTCAATACAATCTCCTATATTACCTGCATCATGAATAAGTATAACATCAGCACCATAATGTTTTACGATCTTACGCCGTTCTTCACTTACAGAATCAGGCATTATTATTATCGTTTTATAACCCTTTACAGCTCCAATAAGAGCAAGCCCTATGCCTTGATTGCCGCTTGTAGGCTCTACTATAATAGTATCTTTATTAATAAGACCCTGTTCTTCTGCACGGGTAATCATATTATAAGCTGTTCTTGTTTTTATCGAACCGCCTACATTTAGCCCTTCAAATTTTACCAACACTTCAGCGCTGTCGGGTTCAGTCATTCTGCTGAGACGAATGAGAGGAGTATGACCTATTCCTTCTAATATGTTGTTATATATCATTATTATTACGACTCCTTCTGAAAAGTTATTTTTCTTATTTATTATATCATATATGTACTGTCAAGTCAACGTTATTTGTTTTCATGCAAATCAATTTTTAAATAAATCCAAATTGTGTCAGCCACAAAAAGCTATTTCCTACAGTACTTTGGAATAAATTGAATTTTAAAAATTGATTTGCATGAGTATTATAACGATCTGCTTGACAAGAGAAAGTAAAAATGATATCATAAAAACAGAGGTGAAGAAAGTGAAAAAGATCTTTCCCTGTATATTAATTGCAGGTATGGTTTTCCTAAACTCCTGCACGATTCAGTCATCGATATTCGTTACTGAACCCAAAAGTAAATCGTTTTTTGCAATGGATACTTATATGACAATTACTGCTTATGGTGCAAATGCAGAAATTGCTCTGAATCAGGCAGAAAATAAAATTGCAGAGCTTGAAAAATTATGGTCTGTTACGGATGAAAACAGCGAAATTTATGCTATAAATCACAGCCATGGAAAGAGTATTCAGGTAAGTTCTGAAACGGCAGAATTGCTTGATTTTTCGCTGAACATTTCTGAAATGACAAGTGGTGCGCTGGACTGCACTATGTATCCTATTTTGACTGAATGGGGATTTACAACCAGTAATTATAAAATTCCGACTGATGCAAAAATAAATGAATTACTTGAAAATACAGGTTATGAAAAAATTAATATGAATGGAAATAACATTACTGTTCCAAAAAATATGCAGATAGATATGGGAGCAGTCGGCAAAGGTTATACAGGAGACCTGATCGCTGATATATTGCGAGAAAATGGCATTGAATCTGCTTTACTTGATTTAGGCGGGAACATTCAGACGATCGGCATAAAAACAAACGGCACAAAATGGAAATTGGGTTTGCGTAGTCCTTTTGATGAGGGCTTATTTGCAACACTGGAGGTTTCGGAATGTGCTGTCATTACCTCTGGAGGTTATGAGCGGTATTTTGTTGGAGATGACGGTGAAACATACTGGCATATACTTGATCCTAAAACTGGAAAACCTGCACACAGCGGACTAATTTCAGTCACTGTTGTAGGAAAAGAGGGCAGACTTTGCGATGCACTTTCTACCTCAATATTCGTTATGGGACTCGATAATGCAGTAAAATTATGGAAAGAATTTAATAATTTTGAAATGATTCTCGTAACAGATAAAGATGAAATTTATCTGACTGAGAGCATTGAAAAGAATTTTTCACTAAATCAGATGTATGAAAATCTTCAGGTGGAAGTGATACAAAGATGAAAATCAAAAATGTATTGATAATTACTTGTATTTTGATATTTTTAGTGGGCTTGATCGGCAGTCTATGGCTGATATTCAAATCGCATAGTCAGAAAGTTCAGATTATACAGAACGGAGAGGTACTGTACATAATAGAGCTGGAGAAATCAGGAGACGAAACGATTGAAATAAAATATCAAGGTAGCAAAAATATAATACAGATCGATAATCATAAAATAAGCGTAATTGATGCGGACTGTCCTGATAAGACTTGTGTAAAAATGGGAGAACTTAAATCAAGTGCTGCACCAATTGTCTGTTTGCCCAATAAGCTTGTAATAAAATTTGCAGAAACAGATGATATAGATGCTGAGGTGAAATGAAATGAGTGTAAAAAAAATTACACAGCTTGCATTGCTTACTGCTATTGCACTGACTATTTTTATTGTTGAGCTAAAAATTCCAAATCTTGTTCCGATTCCGGGAGTAAAGCTGGGCCTTGCCAATATTGTAACTGTTTATGCGATGTATCATTGTACAGCAAAGGAAACATTTCTTATTGTATTTGCAAGAATTTTACTTGGTTCGGTTTTTGGCGGAAATATCAGCACTATATTTTACAGTTTAGGCGGAGCTTTGCTTTGCCTGACAGGAATTCTGATTCTGCGGCATATCGTAAATGAAAAATATATATGGATTTGCAGTATTATTGGCGCAGTGCTTCATAATATCGGACAAATCATAGTTGCCGTTGTTATGATGAAAACTACTGCTGTAATTGCATATCTTCCTTTCTTACTTGTTTTTGGATGTATTTCCGGGGCATTTACAGGAGCTTGTGCGCAAATGCTTATTAATAGAGTTAAAAATCTGTCCACATAGAAAATTCCGCACACAATTTCTATGTGGACAGGGTTTAAGAAAATAGTGGATATGTATTTTCAAACATATAAATCAATTTTACAATTAATAGTTGAAATTTTCTTGTGTTCATGATATAATAGATTACAGAAATTCAAGGTGATGCCGATAAAATTTGATAGTTAAGGAGTAGACATTATGAATTTGAAAAGAATCGCCTATTTTGTTTCTGGAGTTATGTTTCTTGTTGGCAATGTCGCTTCATCTTCAGAAAATGTTCATGCAAAAGATAGCATGAATGTTTTATCGAATTCAATTTCAATTGAAGAAAACAGAATTATAAAGCAGTTGCTGGGTGGTTCTGTTCGCCATACTTTGTCAGATTTGAATATGCAACAAGGTGATGTATTGCATTTGAATGTTTATGGAGATGCAGATGATGTAATTCAAGTGCATTTTTACTACACGAACAGCAATGGAGATATGGCTTCCAGTATTATTGGGGGATTTGGTGGCACAATTTTAGATAGTAATGGGCAAAAGACTGTTGATTTTACTGCGCCAAACGATTTAAATTATCTTACAGTTAAAATTGTATATAATAAATCAGAGCCTACATATACATATGAAGTCGATCATAAATTTTCTGTAATATCAGATGATACAACAACTACTACAACGACTACCGTTTCTGATATAACTACGACAACTACAGCTTCTTCAACAAAAACTACAACAACGACTGGAACTACTGTGTCTGTACCTATGAATGAGAGTACGGTCGTATATCACAATGCTGAAAAAAATTCGATTTATTTTGATGTAAAGCAAAATACATATAATAACAATTATTCATACTATCTTTTTGGCAATTTGGACTATTTGCAGGAATTAGAAGATCAGTATGGAAATATTTATGCGGTTATCGGGAAGGAAGATACAGTAAGCTTGATTCCAAAGGATTCTGAAAAGGATGTTGTTGTATTTTCAAAACCGGGTTATACATTCGGTGCAGCCATAATAGACGATCAGGATCATATCTATCTGCTTTGGGGAAAAGAGTTAGAAGATATTGAAACAGATGAGGATAATATTCAGCTTTGTCAGTACAGTCTTGATGGAAAATTGGAAAGCACCTGTATCCTTTCAAGCAAGGGGACATCCTCTTCAATTCCGTTTGATGGCGGAAATGCCAATCTTGCATATAATAATGGAAAACTGGCTGTTTTATTTGACACAGAATGGAAAAGCGGACATCAGGGATCAGAATTTTTCTTGTTTGATGTTAATACAAAAAATATTGAATTATATGATACAAATACTTGTTCTCATTCTTTTGGAGTTAGTATGATTCCCACAGATAATGGCTTTGTGT
>CAMWPG010000144.1 GCA_947176075.1 uncultured Ruminococcus sp.
AAATGAATATATACAACAACACAGCATAATTCGTATATCGAATTATGCTGTGTTGTTTACTTATATAATAATTACTGTAATTTTGATTATTCAGTGCGAAGTGCGACAACCGGATCTTTTTTAGCAGCACTTCTTGAAGGGATAAGACCTGATAAAATATTCAGAACCATACTTATTATTACAAGAATAATTGCAGCATTAATAGGCAGAGCAGCATTTAGATTTGTTATGCCTGTTAAATTGTGTATAGTAGAATTTATCGGAATACAAAGCAGATAAGTTACTGCAACTCCAAGCAGTCCGGCGGTAAAACCAATAATAAGTGTCTCTGCATTAAACATTCTGGAAACGTTTTTCTTTGATGCGCCTATTGCTCTTAAAATACCGATTTCCTTTGTACGCTCTTGAACTGATATAAGCGTTATAACAGCTATCATTATAGATGATACGATCAAAGAAATTGCAACAAATGCAATAAGTACATATGTTATCGTATCGATTATCAATGTTATAGAAGACATCATGATGCCTATATAATCTGTATATTTGATCTGTGAAAGTTCATCAACAGTCTTGTTATAATCAGTGATAGCATCCTCAATGATATCCTTATTTTCAAATGATGAAGCATAAAGATTTATCGCAGAAGGTTCATCAAGATCAAGATAACCCATAGCTTTTAGGTTTTCTTCATATGTAGAATCCGAAAATACAAGTATCTCGTTATAGAAAGATGCAAACTGCTTTTCAGTGAATGTTTTCATCTCTGCTTCAAGACCGCCAAGCAGCTCTTCATTCTTCATTTCAGACATTTGCTTCAGTACGTTTTCAGCGTATTGAGCTTTTATCTGTTCCTGAATCATGACTGTAAACGATTCTTTGAGTTCCTCATCAGTCATTGCCTCAGTGTATGATAATATCTCTTTTTTATCCATTCCCATCTGCTGTGAAAGAGCTGATACCATAGCTTCTTCCATATCAGTACGTGTAAGATCTTTCATATTATCATATGTCATTTTCTGAAGCTCTTCTTCACTTGGGATAGACTTTATCTTAATATAAGTGGAAGCTTTTTCTTCATCACTAAGAGAATCAATATAATTTTTAAATTCTTTTTCTTTTTCGGTGTCTGATAGTTCACCGGTTGTTTCGTTGAACGGAAGTCCTGTGAATATATCTATTGATTTATTGTCAAGCTGGGCATTTATAGCTTTTGAATTTTTTGTATGATTTATTACATATTCAGTCAGACCATTTGTATAGCCAATAGCACCTGAAAGCATTGTAGTAGATGCTTCTTCATTTGGTTTTATTATGCCTGTTATTTTGAGTGGAAGACCATTATCGTAAAGATATCTTATTCCTGAATCAGTTTCACGAAGATCTTTATAAAGCTTTGTGTTTCCATCATAGATATAGCAGTCGGAATTAAGAACAGTTCGGAAGTCCATACTGCATATTTCTTCGTATTTCCAATTTTTTGCATCCTTTTCAGGCAGCTTTTCTTGATTTATTGCAGCATTTACAATTTTGTCCATATTTTCTTTTGGCTGTAAACCAAGTGCATATAGTGTTACATCGTCGATTTCATTATTTTCATCAAGTACGATCACTATCTCATCATAATTATTTGGCCACTGACCATAAATTACATCGTACTGTTTTTTTAGCAGATCATTAATAGGCTCGCCGTTATCGCCGGGAAGAAGCTGCTGCCAAGCCTGAGAGGACATTCCACCAGACATCATTGACATCATAGGGGAGTCTGAAGACATTCCCATGTTTTCATGCATTTTATTCATTGCAGACATATCCATATTCATAAATTCTTTTATAAGATCCTGCAAAAGCTCTTCAGAATCTGAACGTATTATAATATCGTCTACGCTTTTGGTAAATACAAGCAGATCAAGGTCATATGCATACTGAATACCGTTTATAGCTTCATGCAGATTAGATGTGCTGTCTGTTTTATTGTACTCATCTTCAATATATTTTTTAAATGAACGAAGATCATTTTCCGTAGTTTCTATATTTGTGAAAGCTTTCATAATATTATATATTGCCGGACGTTCATACACGGCGTTTTTATCATGTTCTGAGCTTTCTGATACATTTCCCATAAATATTTTCATCAATGTTCCAAGATCAACATTTGTTTTTTGAATAGTGATAGGATATGATGAAAGCGTTTCTTCCTGAATATCGTTTATATATTGCGAAAAGCCCTGTGAAATTGCCAGTACCAGTGCAATTCCTATAATTCCTATACTTCCCGCAAATGATGTAAGAAGTGTACGACCTTTTTTAGTAAATAGATTTTTGAGTGAAAGTGAAAATGACGTAGCAAACGACATTGAAGGCTTTTTTACCTTCTTGTTGTTTTCAGCATTTTCTTTATCTTTTTTCTCTTCTGCGATTATCTCTTCTTTAGTCATAGGTTGACTATCGCTTATTATAACGCCATCCAGCATTTTTATAATTCTTGAGGAATATTTTTCTGCCAATTCAGGATTATGTGTCACCATAATTACAAGACGATCTTTTGCAACGTTTTTAAGTATCTCCATTACCTGAATGCTTGTTTCAGTATCAAGAGCACCCGTTGGTTCATCTGCGAGAATTATATCAGGATTATTTACAAGAGCACGAGCTATTGCCACACGCTGCATTTGACCACCGGACATTTCACCGGGCTTTTTTCGTATTTGATTTTCAAGTCCAACCTGTTTAAGTGCTTCTTTAGCTCTTTTTCTGCGTTCTGATTTGGAAACACCAGAAAGCGTGAGAGCAAGTTCTACATTTTGCAGAACAGTCTGATGAGGAATAAGATTATAGCTCTGGAATACAAAACCTATTGAGTGATTTCTATAGGCATCCCAATCACGAGCCTTGAATGATTTTGTTGATTTTCCATTGATTACAAGATCGCCTTTTGTGTATCTGTCAAGTCCACCTATTATGTTTAGCATTGTAGTTTTTCCGCATCCTGAAGGTCCTAATATGGATACAAATTCACTTTTCCTAAATTCGAGGTTGATTCCCTTTAATGCATGGACTGTATTTTCACCAGCAAGATAATCTTTCATAATATCTTTTAATTTCAGCATACATTTTCCTCCTATATATTTATTATAATATTGTTATTATAGCAAAAAAAATCCATAAGTGCAAGTGCAAACGTTATAATTTCACATTACTAACACATTGATATGGCTTGTTCAGAAAACTTCTTGACGAGTTTAGAAAAATATTGTATAACATCTACCAATAAAGGCTAAAATTCACAAAATATGTATTATGTATCTATTGCTAATGCATTTATCAATAAAAACGCTGGTTTAATTTTGCGAAGAAAGTGATAAAATTTGTTCGAATTTTCTTATACAATATTTTACTTGACATTTTTTATATTTTGTGGTATAATAAAATCACGGTAATATAGTAGAGAAATAGGCAGACACAAGAATTTTTCAATCTGTTGTTTTTCTTCAAGTTATATAAATTTTATTAACGCCGCCGTGGTGGAATAGGCAGACACCCGGGACTTAAAATCCCGTTCTGGCAACAGAGTACCGGTTCAAGTCCGGTCGGCGGCACCAACGGCAAAGTTACGAAATGTAATTTTGCCTTAAATTTTATAAGTTTAATTAAAGGAGATTGTTGTTTGAATAAAAATAACAGACCTGAGATAGTAGCGTAAACGGGAGGTTTGCGAATACATTCTCACACAAACCTCCCGTGTTGCGTCAACAGCTTTCAGGAGGAAAAACAATGAATAAAAATGACTATATTATCCGTTTGGAAACACCAGTCGACTACAGAACTGTAGAAAATATCAACCGGGAAGCGTTTTGGAATTTAAGCGTTCCAGGAGCCAATGAGCATTATTTTGCACACATTATGAGAAATCACGCTGATTTCGTTCCTGAACTTGATTTTGTTATTGAAGTTGACGGAAAGGTAATAGCAAACATAATGTACACAAAATCTAAACTCGTTGACGAATCAGGAAAAGAAAAAGAAATTCTTTCCTTTGGTCCTATTTGTGTTCTGCCCGAATATCAGCGTATGGGTTACGGCAAAATCCTCATTGAACACTCTTTTGAAAAAGCAGTTGAAATGAGTTATGATACGGTTGTAATTTTCGGAAATCCAGATAACTATGTATCCCGTGGATTCAAAAGTAGTTCTAAATACAACGTTTGTCTTGAGGGCGACATCTTTCCTGCGGCACTTCTTGTAAAGGAACTTCGTGAGGGCGTACTCGACGGTAGAAAATGGTATTACCATGAAAGTCCAGTTTCGGAATTGCTTAATGACGAGGAGAAATTCAAACTTTTTGAGGCAGAATTTACACCAAAAGTCAAAGAATGGAAGCCAAGTCAGGAAGAATTTTATATTCACTCTCATTCAGTTATCAGACAATAACGGATAAATTTAAGCCGACAGCTTTTTGCTGTCGGCTTTTGTAATGCAATCATGCAGTTTATTTTTCAATATAATTTTATTTTAAATTAATGATATTAAATATTATTAAATAATTAATCTGAATATATATAAC
>CAMWPG010000145.1 GCA_947176075.1 uncultured Ruminococcus sp.
AGCGGCAAATAAGCAAAGTAGTTTCCATTGCGTTGTGTGCCGCGATGCTTGTGACGGCGCTTCCGGCAGATTTGCTGGGAGGGGTCGCGAGTGTGAAGGCGGCTGATGTGGAAGCGTCAAAATGGGTAGGCGGCACAGCTGACACAACTTGGTCAGCTGATAACAAGCGTACTACCACATGGGATTTCACGGCAATAGCAAGTGCTGATGATACGCCGTCGAGCAACCAAATATTACAGACTGGTGACTTTTTAAGAGGGATTAAAGCTGTAGTAGGAGGGAAAGGTGTAGACTATTTAAGCAAAAACAAGAATGTGCTTTCATTTAATAGGGCTGGTTATTTCAGTGTATTATATGATGGAACACTTGCTATTCCTTTGCAGGCCGAAACTACATCTGTAGACGTAACGATTCAATGCAACAATAACACCTCGAGCAGAGCGGTTGTTATTGGCAATGGAACAAATGCAAGAAAAGTATATCTAACAAATGGCGCCGAAGATGATAAAAAGGATGAAGCATCTCTTAGTAAAGATAGTCCATACACATATACAGGAACATTTGATGTAGCAACATATAAGTCCACAATAGATAACAAAGCATGGTTGCAGCTGTCCGTAATAGCCAGTGACTCAAATACTGGGGAAGCTAAAATTGAGAAAATTTCTATTGTTGAGACCAAGTCCGCTGGTAGCACTCCTACTAAGCCCGTCGTTTCTGGTGGCGATGTAAGTAACGGTGATGTAAGTGACGGTGATGTAAGTGACGGCGATGTATATGGTGGCGATGGCGACGATGACGGTCTTATCAAGCCCGGTAAAGTAGGGGATAAGACTTGGGAATTCAATGCATCAAAAGCAGGAGCTGAAGCAGCAGTTAAGATTGAGGGAGACAAGGGCAAATATGCCGGTCTTGCAATTGATGCAACAGCAGCGGGTGCAAAATTTGAGGTAAGAAACCAGCAGTGGGCAATATTCAGTAAGGGAGCTATTATTAAAGTTCCTGTAGATGGAGCCTGCGAAATCACGGTAGTTGGTTATACTGGTTCTGAATACACAGTTAATGGTGAAGCTGGAAAAGAGACACAGACCTTTACCTATCAGGGCAAAGCCGGATATGTGAATGTTGTTGCTGGCAGCGGCAATTACTATATTGATTCCATTTCGGTAAAACATATTGCTGCAGAAGAGTATTTGGAAGAGGGCAACTATGTATTTTATGTGTCTGATGTCGGTGGAACTGACCTCGGTAAAAGTGAAGAGAATGTAAAAGCAATCAAAGGCTTAACTCTTGAAGGAACATTTGGCGATTTCGGAAATCACGGCTTTAAGGCTACCAGTGCAGATGCGGCATTTGTATTGAATCTGTCGGATTCAGCTACAATCGTGATAACAACCTGTTGCTATGGGCAGGGTAATGTAACAAGCACCAGTGGTACTGTTACCAGCGTGGATGTCGGAGAGGAAGGTAAGTCCGGCAAAGAATACACAATCAAGGGTGCAAGCGGAAAGACCACCGTATCCCTCGGTGCAGGTGCTTATATTCATAGTATTTCTGTTACTTATAACAAGAACATTACGCTCGACACCACCAAGCCCGATGTATGGGATTTCGGTGCAATGGAAGTAAAAGGCGCCAACAACCTGTTGACTGTTGATATTATTAACGGTCTTTATCCGGAAGGCACAAAGGCTGGAGATACAAATGTTACTATTTCCTCCTTTGAGGCAAAGGATTCTAATGGTGTTGTTGCAATTAAATTTGTGACTGACAAGAGCAATCACAGAATTCGTACTACTAATAAAGCAATTACCAGATATGATGACAAGAGCAAGAACGGTGCAAACAACACTACTTATGACGGATTCTTGTATTCCAATAATACAAGTACTGCAGACTCTGTAGCAAACAGTCTAAACAGGGTATCAGCAGAAGCCGGCAGAGCAGATCATCTGGATATCTATCTGTATGAGGGCGATACGCTGACCTGTATGCTGGGTTCCAATTCTAACCCTGCAAACTATAAGTTATATGACCCGGACAGCGCTGAGTTTGCAGAGTTTGATTTCACGAATACTTATGGCGTGGAAGCTGCTGTATTCCATGCGGCAGGCGAGGGCTGGTATCAGCTTTACTGTACAGATGAGAAACTGGTATGTGCAAGAATCACCAGAGAGCATGCTCCTAAGGTTGCAGTATCCGGTTCTATCGATGTTACAAAGGCAGATGGTATTCCTGCTGGCTATGGCGTAATCTACACCAATGTAGAAACCGGCAAGAAGACAGAGATGAAAGTAGCGGACGGCAAATACACCGGCATAGTGCCCGGCGGTTATTCCTATAAGGTATCCTTGAAAGATGCCAACGGATATGTTGTCAGAGGCGGCAAGGATCTTAAGGTTGGAACTGACAAAGAGGCCGTTGAAAACAATCTGACCATTGAAACAGTTGATCAGAAGACCATCTCCGGTAAGGTGACAGGATTGACTGATGCAGAGTTGACAAAGGTTAAATTTGTTTTTGAGATTCCTGAGGGATATGTATTTGAGCCCCAGATTACTTTAACCGGCGATTCCTATACCTTGAAGGTTGAGGACGGCGTTACTTATAAAGTAACGGCTCTGGATGTAAATGATTCCACCCTGAAGACCACAGAAGTATCTGCTAAAGACACAGATAAGACAGCAGATATCGTATTTGAGAAGAAGACGACCTATGCAGTGACCTTGAAGATCACTGGCGTTGAGGATTCTTCCAAGGCTGTGGTGACATTCACCAACGTGGATGAGAAATACACTGACGGAAAGACACCTTACACTTATACATTTGAGGATTTAACTAAAATCCAGTTAAGAGACGGCAGATACAGTGTTAAGGTTGCAGGATTGGGCAACTATGCTGTAGCACAGGGTGTCACACCCAATGTAAATGTAAACGGCGCGGCAATATCAGACGCACCGGTTCCTTTCAGTAAGCTCAGTGGTTGGGATTTTGCTAAGCTGAATGATGTAATTGACATCGAGACTATTGATGGTGTCAACTATTATGCAGGACTTGTTTTGACGCCCACTGAGCCAGACAAAGATAACAAAGTTTCCAATGTAGCCAAGAATAAGACTTATCTCCTCGGAAACAGCGGTACTAAGGTTACCGTACCGGGATTAAAAGAGGGAGATAGAGTTACTGTTACCTATTGCTATCAGGCAGCATTTACGTTTGGTGAAGGTGACGTGGTATCAGAAGTATACGAAACCGGCTCCGGTTCTACCAGTACATTTGAGTCTCAAGTATACACCATGAAGGCCGACGGCGATCTGGTGATCTCCAATACAACAGGTCAAATCGAGTATGAAAATAAAGAAGGTAAGAAATATTATGCCACACAGACTTACCTCTGCTCCATCGATGTACTGGCTAAGGCTGATCAGGTGCCTTATGCTGCAACGATTACTGTAGGTAAAGACAAGACTTATAAGACCATCAATGAGGCTCTTGCAGCTGTAAGAAAGATGATCAGAACCGACAATCAGAAGGTTACCATTGAGATCGATCCCGGTGACTACGAGGAGATGCTTGTCCTCGATACACCGAATGTAACCCTGAAGAATGCATCTGCAACACCCAGCATCAAGCTGAAGGATAAGGGGGTTAATATCGATGACAATGCAGTTCGTGTGACATGGTACTATGGTCACGGATATACCTACTATAGTATGGATACCGACTGCAAGTACAATGCAGACCTGCTCGCAGCCAACAAATTGAACGGCTATGCAAGCTTTAAGAACCCTGGTTCCGGTACTACCAACGGCAGCTACTGGAATGCAACTGTAGTAGTTACCGCTGACAAAGTCAGTGCAGAAGGTATTATCTTCGAGAACTCCTTCAACCAGTATATGTCCAAGAAGGCAGCAGAAGATGTGATTGAGAAGCAGAGCGGCGCTAAAGAACTTGCTGGTCAGCCCAGAGCCAAGATGGAAGCAGGCGACACCACCGTTCAGAATAAGGCATATGTGGAGCGTGCAGCAGCTCTCGCAATTTATAACAACCAAAAAGAAATTTATTTTGACAACTGTAAATTCATTGGTCGTCAGGATACTCTGTACGGCGGCACCGGTGTGACGGCAGCATTCTATAACTGCTCCGTTTACGGCGGCACAGACTACATCTTCGGCGGCATGACCGCAGTGTTTGCGAAGTGTGACCTGGTGTTCAACACCATGGAGGACAACAATGATGTAGGCTACATCACTGCAGCTCAGACTCCTGAAAATCAGAGAGGTTTGTTGATGTGGAACTGTACCGTAACCTCCACCACACCCGGTGAGGATACGGCATCCAAGAATACCTCCAAGGCAGGTTATCTCGGACGTCCTTGGCAGGCTAAAACCGGTGAGGCAGTCTTCTATGAGACCATCGTAGAAGCAACCTGTGCAGAGTACTATAAGGCAAGCGCTTCCCTGATTCAGCCTGTAGGCTGGAACAGCAGCTTGGGCGGAGAATCCGTACTGAGCCAGGAGTACAATACCCATGAGTGG
>CAMWPG010000146.1 GCA_947176075.1 uncultured Ruminococcus sp.
ATAAAATGCGGTTTTGAACATGGATTTAAAATTATAGTACCTGCACAGGCAAATAGTACATTTGACAATAAATATATGTCAGCAGAAAATAGCTATAAATATTATAATGAATTTATGTGGAATGGAAGGTATGCTCAATGTATTTCTTTGGAGGATACCCTTGATTTGATAAAAGAATAAATTCTTGTTTATTCGAATAAACAAATAATTGAAATAAGCCTGAAAGCAGTTGAATAACTACTTTCGGGCATTACTTATATATGAATATCAATTTTATTTGGGGCATTTTTTTTATCCACATTTATTAACAGCATAATTGTCATAACAAGCAGGAGAATTGACGGAAGCGGTGCATATCGATCTATGCTCATATTTTCTGCTGTAAATACTGCTGAAACTATTTCTGTTTTTGGAGGTATAAATATTTCTCTAAAATAAAGCAATGCTCCTGTTATAATAGCTGTTATGATCCTTATAAAAAAAATATATCCTATATTTATTTTCCCTTTTGTAATTGCTGCAAGCTGCATAAATACGCATATTCCGCCAAATGATAGCGATGCACCTATGTATGGCAGCATAGCTCTTGAATATGGAAAAAGATTACTTATATTGCTTATCTCAAATATACTTAAAATTATACCAGAATATTTACAGTCTAATAAATTCATAAGGAATGGCATTTTTAACAGTCCAAATATTCCGCCGAACATAATTATCATAGCACATATTTTCAAAAGAGCTTTGCCGCTTTTTACAGCTGAATTTGTTATTATTTCTGCAAATGAACCTTCAATTGATAAGTTATGGATTCCGGCATCATTTTCTATGTGTATAAATCGGCTTATTATTATAAATACGATAAAATTTGAAATAAGACCTGCAAAAAATACTGCCGCAGCGTCTTCTTTTTTTTCTGCAAACAGTGCTGCTATAAAGGCAGGACCGCCGCCAAAACACACCCCTGAAAGAATACTTGCTTGTTTTTTTGTAAGTTTGCTGTCTTCTCTAATATTTTCAAGCATTCTTGCGCCTATAGGATAACCTGCTGCTTGACTGAAAAGAAATATGACCAATATCTGTCCGGTACTTTTAAAAAAGCATCGTGCGGGAAAATTAAAAAACCTTCCGAGCTTACGGTGAAAACCACATGAAATAAATAATTCACTGAGAATCATCATAGCATAAAGTGATGGTATCATTGTTTCAAGGCACACCATGACGGCAGAATGTATTCCTTTAAAAATTAGAAATCCGTTAGTTAGAGTTTCTATAAGCATAAATGTAAATGCAGCAATAAAAATAGTTATGCTTATCTTAGATTTTTCCATTATATCACCGCCCCATAAAAATGATATGCTCTTTTTTTATGTACTATTCCACAGAAAGCTCTCATAGAATGCAAATGAGGTGATAGCAGTGAAAGATGGTCTGGCAGCAAAGGGGCGAAGGATTACATACAGAGACAGCGTGGTAACAGTTACTGCCGGTAAATATGTCTATCTGGAGAACTGCCGCCGTATAATTGAATATAATGACATACGCATAGCGGTAGAGCTTACTGATGCGCAGCTACATATATGGGGTAAGGATCTTCGTGCAGATTGCTGCGAAACAAATACGCTTATAGTCTATGGTGAAATTCAGTCTATTGAATGGATAAGGAAAGGAGCCAATAAAAAATGAATTATCCTGATAAAGCTTTTTTTGAGCGTTTTATAAGAGGAATGCTCCGTGTAGAGGCTAAAGGAGGAGGTTCATTATATAAATTTATAAATCGCCTTAGGGAAGAGGGAATATTCTGCAAGGAACAGCGGATAAATGGAGATACATTTTATTTTACTGCCAAACGTCGAAATAAAAAGCTTATCATACTAATTGCAGAAGAACTTGACATAGAAATCATAATAAGAGAAGAACCATCCATTGCCGGATGGCTTTGGAAGTACAGAAAACGTTTTGGAATTCCTATAGGCATGATTTTAGGAGCTGGACTTTTGATTTATTGTTCAAATATTGTAATGGTTATAGATATAGAAGGGAATGAAATCTTGTCTGAAAACGAGATAATGGCAGCATTGGAGGAATGTTCAGTTAAGAGAGGTACATTTATAGGGGATATTGATTTTTATAAGAGTGAAATTTATGTAAGATCATGCTTTGATGAAATAGCATGGATAGGTATGCGTCATACAGGAAATCGTCTTGTTGTTGAAATAATGGAGACTTCTGAAAAGCCTGAAATGCGCAATAACCGTATACCATGCCATATTGTGTCAAGTAAAACAGCTCAGATAACAAAAATGAGTGTAACCTCAGGAAAGCTTATAAAACAGGAAGGAGATACAGTAAAGCAAGGCGATGTTATAGTAAACGGAATATGGACAGATGATAATGGACATATGACGTTATATCATTCTACAGCATCTGTAACAGGGATTTATGAGGAGGACATGACTTTTTTCTGTCCATCTGTGCAGACAGACAGAACTTTTTCTAATAATATATTTGAAGAAAAGTCGCTTGATCTTTTTTCATTTAAAATTCCATTAACATTTGAGAAAAAAACATTTTCGGATTATAATTTGAAAATACAACGAATCCCCATGACATTATTTGGCAAGGAGCTTCCTATAAGTATTGATAAAAAAATTTTTATGGAATATGAAAATATAGAGACTCAGCTTAGCAACGATCAAAGAAAAGAAAATTTGAATCATCAGATGAAGTTATATGAAGAAAATTTCTTATCAGACTGCAAAATAATTGAAAGGAAATGTAAGTTAATAGAAAAAGAGACTGCCACAGTAATGACAGTCTCTTATTTAATCGAAGGAGAGATAGGTACCGAAAAAGAACTTTTCCTCAAAGATGATCGAAAACCATATGTAATTGGCAGCAGAAAGGATAATTAGTCCAGAAAATCTTTTACCTTTTTGCTGCGACTCGGATGACGAAGCTTTCTTAGTGCTTTAGCCTCTATCTGACGTATACGTTCTCTCGTTACTTCAAATTCCTTTCCGACTTCTTCAAGAGTACGTGAACGTCCGTCCTCCAGACCGAAACGCAGACGTAGAACCTTAGCCTCACGTTCAGTAAGTGTATTAAGGACTTCATTTAATGTTTCTTTAAGCATCATGAGTGATGCTGCATCAGCCGGCTCCGGCGCATCATCATCAGGGATAAAATCACCGAGATGGCTGTCCTCTTCTTCGCCGATAGGAGTTTCTAATGAAACCGGATCTTGCGCTATGCGCATTATCTCACGTACTCTGTCGGCAGGCATTTCAAGCTTTTCTGCGATCTCCTCAGGTGAAGGATCGTGACCTGTTTCATGAAGAAGTTGGCTTGATACCTTTTTAACCTTTGTAATAGTCTCAACCATATGCACTGGTATACGTATAGTTCTTGCCTGATCTGCAATGGCACGTGTAATAGCTTGCCTTATCCACCATGTGGCATAGGTAGAAAACTTAAATCCTTTTGTGTAATCAAATTTTTCTACAGCTTTCAGAAGACCAAGATTTCCTTCCTGAATTAGATCCAGAAATTGCATACCTCTGCCTACATATTTTTTAGCAATACTTACAACAAGACGAAGATTTGCTTCTGAAAGACGCTTTTTAGCGGCAGGATCACCGTCAGCCATACGTTGTGCAAGAACAGTTTCTTCATCTGGATTAAGAAGAGGAACTCTGCCGATTTCTTTGAGATAGATCTTGACCGGATCATCTATTGCAATACCTTCTGTAGACAAAGAGGCTTCAAGATTTTTCATAAGATCAATTGCATCCTCAGCAGGAGCATCATCAATAACAGCAATATTCATCTGTTCACATGAATCATAGAATGCATTTATCTGTTCTGCATCAAAGTCCATTTCATCTAGAGCATCACTTATCTCCTTTGTAGTAAGCTTTCCAGCTACTTTTCCTTGTTCAAGAAGCTTTTCAATAGTAGTCTTTGTAGTTTCCATAATCTATTCCTTTCACCGCAGCTGTGCGGATTTATCTCTTTTTCTTTTTTTGCTCAACAAGCTTCAGTAAATCATCATCACTATCAAACGAAAATACTGTTCCACTGCAAATAGTATTTATGCAGTCTTTTGCAACCTGTTCATTTGGCGGGATATTTCTTTGTTTTTCCAGTATCTTAGAAAGTCGTGACATTTCATCTACAGTGAAATTTTCACCAAGTGAAGAAAAAGAAGCGACTTTATTATTTTGCTCAAGGTAAAGCATTTCATTTATGAATTTATTAAAGAAATCAGTTTTTCTCTCGGCTTTTTCAAGAGCATTAAAAATAGTGATGGTTTCTTCTGGATATAATAGTAAATAACCTATTAATGTTTCTTCTGAGCGTTCTAACTGTTGAGTACTCTCGCCCTCAGGCGTGCGCATGGCAGGCGGTGCAGCCTGCTGTTTTATTTTGTCCCAACTGTTTTTTTCACGTTTTTTCTTTTCTTTTTTATTATACAATTCTATCTGACTGCGCAGTACATCCGGTGATATAT
>CAMWPG010000147.1 GCA_947176075.1 uncultured Ruminococcus sp.
AGTAACTACAATGTTAAATTTAACTTTACAAATTCAGCGATTTCTTGAATACTGCAAGTCAAGAAAAGCTTTAAATAATAAAACCATCAAAGCCTACAGAATCGATCTCAGACAGTTTGCTGAGTGTACAAGCAATACATTTTCCAAAGAAACCATTTGCTATTACATCGACACCCTGCATGAACAATTCAAACCAAAGACAGTTAAGCGAAAAATTGCTTCTGTAAAAGCATTCACTCACTATCTTTTAATTGAAGAAGTCATTGAAATCAATCCTTTCAATAAAATTGATATTTCCTTTAAAGAACCAACCATACTTCCCAAAACAATTCCACTTAATGTAATTAACAGTATACTTTCCCATGCTTATGATACCTTTTCTCAAGCTAAAACAGACTACCAGAAACGCTGTACTATTCGTGATATCGCAATTCTTGAAATTCTTTTTGCAACTGGAGCCAGAGTATCTGAAATTTGCAATCTTACACCTTCATCCGTGGATTTAATCAACCATACGATCAAAATTTTCGGCAAAGGTTCTAAGGAACGTATGATTCAGATTGAAAATCCAGATGTTTTAAAGGCTCTTCAAGAATATCACACGCTGTTTCAAGAAGATATAAAATCATGTGGTTTTTTCTTTGTCAACAAACTTCATAATCGTTTGATGGAACAATCTGTACGTGAAATCATTTGTAAATATACTGCTATGACAGAATATGACATACACATCACTCCGCATATGTTCCGTCACTCATTCGCCACCTTACTACTTGAAGAAGATGTTGACATTCGCTATATACAAAAGCTTTTAGGTCATAGTTCTATAACCACTACTCAAATATATACATATGTTGCTATGTCTAAGCAGAAAGAAATTCTATCATCCAAGCATCCAAGAAACAAGATAAAAGTCAAAGCAGAATAGTATACATATTTATCACAATGGGATTCTAACTACGTTGTACAATAATAATTTTGGTTTATTTAAAAATGATTAATTCCGCAATTAGCAAATTGTGAGATTTTTGCTGCGTCTGATACAGTAACTTCTCCATCATTATCAACATCACCGGCTAATTTCTGAATCTCTGTCAAGTAATCTGTTCCATGATACAGTTGTGCACGATATTCAGCGATATAATTCGCATCTAATATATTTACAAACCCGTCTAAATTAACATCACCAACTAAAACAGCCATTGTGGTGATAGCACCCTTGCTTGTTTCATAGCTATAGTCCAAAGAGAACGATGTTGTTGACAGAGGTGTATACCATGTAGATTTTGATAGATATTCAGTGCCGTTAATTTTTGGTGGACTTGAATATCCATTTATCATTGCTGATAATCCAGAGTCATATGTAGTCTGAAAGTTTGAATCATTTATAATTAGTGAGCCTTTTTCACTGGAACCAAATGTATATCCATTTTTATTTATAGCAACGCTAGAATACCAATCAAGACCTATTCCAGAATATTTCTCCACAAATCTCCATGTATGCTGTTGTCCAGAACAATAAGCATTTGCATGCGGCATTTGACTAAAAATTGGTAAAGCACTGAACAGACCGGCAGTCATAGCTGCGATTACTTTTTTCATGATTATTCTCCTTTGATTAAGATATTGAAGTAGATTGTTGCCAATGATTTCAATCATTTTTGTCATTTTTTATCGTTTCTTATATGTATTATACAGCACTTTTTTCTTACTCGTCTATAAATATGGCACAAAATCGTATTTTTAGGCACAAAATCAAAAAAACTCATTATTTAGATATTATTTCACTGAATTATCACTACAATAATAGTATATTCTCTGATTTCAGATATATTATATCATATTCAGGATGTTTAACTGCGATTAGTATTTAAAAAACTATAATTATTATGATAATATGGTTTATAGATATATTATAAATGAGATCGTCCAGCGCAGTAAAGTTAATCTCAAACATCTTATGTATGAATCAAGAGTAGTGAAATTAGCTAACAATAAATAAATGGAATACCAATTGGCATTCCATTTAATGTTATATAGTAGAATGATTAAATTACATCTATTATCTGTTTTTGCAATTAGCACCACCTATCTGAGTAATAATAAATCTAGCCAATTTAGGGTTAGGATTTTTAATATTTACAGGGTATTGAAGTTTGATATCATATTCATAATATACATATAAGATCATAAAAAAATAATATTTAAATTCATGTCTGATTGCATTTTATTTTTACACATTTTCTGAGTTTTTTTGTAATCAATACGGTGTATCACATTTCTAAGCAGTTTGTTTTTTCTTTTTGGTTCAGATGATGAAAATTCATTGAGCACATGTTTGAGAAACATTATTGAAATGTCTGGAGAAAACTGTTTATCAGTCGCTTGAGTCTTTGATTTTATAATTTTAAGTTTAGTTTGCAATGATTTTTCTTTTTCTTCCAGTATTTTCATACGTTCAGCGAATATTTCAACTGTATATACATCTGTTTCAAGAAGTGTATGTAATTTTTCTTTTTGCTTTTTAATTCTGATAAGCGCAGCTTCAATTGAATTTTTATTTTTGCAAGAGATGTTTTTTGATGTTTTTCGTCCATATGTAATTAGAGTTAGTTCATTCAGTCTCATTTGTATTGATGATATTACCGCCTCATCAATAAGTTCAATCGGTGAGCATGATATTTTTCCTTTACATTCATTACTTAAACAGAGCATATATCCGTTTTTGTTTTTTGCAGGTCTTCGACGCATCTGTTTTCCGCAATTTGCACAATAAAGTAAATTATGATAATAATTTTGAATGTCGGTTCCGCATTGAATTTGCGCAAAGGATTTACTTTTTATACGACTTTGCACCTCGCAAAACATATCATAAGGTATGATCGCTTCATGGTAACCATCCGATATTATTTCGCCGTAATTTTTAGTTTTCCAGCGTATCTTGCCTGCATAGACAGGATTTTTCAAAATCTTGCGTATACTTACAGCTTCCCAGAAAAGTGATTTTTGCGGCTTTAAGTTAAGCATATTCAAATGTGAAGCAATTGCCTTTGCACCTAAGTCTTCATTAAGATACATATCAAATATTATGCGTATGACAGCAGCTTCTTCATCGTTTATTTTAAGAGTACGAATTTTGGGAGCAGGGCTTATTTTTCTATACCCGTAAGGAGGATTAGCAGCGATATAGTTTCCCTCTTTGACTGATGCGATACGTCCTGCCTGCATTCTGCGCTTGATCGTTTTGTATTCTCTGCGGCTCATGAACAAAGAAAACTCAAAATATTCCTCGTCGAATTCATTGTTTGGATCATAGGTTTTAGATGGTGTTATTATTTTTGTATCAGATTTTCTGAATGCCTCAGCGACTATACCCTGATCTATAGTATTACCTCTTGCAAGACGCTCTATTTCCATAACGATAACGCCATCATACATCTTTTCGCATAAATCATTAAGAAGCTGTTGCATTTGCGGTCTTAGTGCGATACTATCGCCGCTGACTATCTCTCTATAAATTTTAACTACAGTCAGGTTTTGTTTTTTGGCAAGTTCCTGCAATATATGCTCATGACGTGCAAGTGTTTCTCCCTCTCCTCTGAGTTCTGCTTCTGTATCCTTTCTCGATTTTCTGAGGTACATACAATATTTTTCCATAAATCTCAGCCTCCTTTTATTAAAGGAGTATGAATTGTTAAGAAAAAATATGTGCCATTAATTTGAAAGCATAAATATAATATATTTTTATTTCTTATTGATAACAACTATTGACAAGTATTACATAATATGCTATAATATGAATGCAATTTATATTGCAGGATCAATATATATTAAATTTTAGGAGGATAATAATTATGAGTAAATATGTTTGTTCAGTATGCGGTTATGTTCATGAAGGTGACAGCGCACCAGAGAAATGTCCTATATGTAAGGCTCCGGCTGAAAAATTTACTAAGCAGGATGAAAATAAGATGCAGTGGGCAGATGAGCACGTTGTTGGCGTAGCTCAGGGTGTAGATGAAGAGATTATTGCTGGTCTGCGTGAGAATTTTACAGGTGAATGCACAGAAGTAGGTATGTACCTTGCTATGGCTCGTGTTGCATATCGTGAGGGCTATCCGGAGATCGGTATGTATTGGGAGAAAGCTGCATATGAAGAAGCTGAGCACGCAGCTAAGTTTGCAGAGCTTCTGGGTGAAGTTGTTACAAATTCTACTAAGAAGAATCTTGAAATGCGTGTTGCTGCTGAAGCAGGCGCTTGTGAGGGTAAAAAAGCTCTTGCTGCAAAGGCTAAGCAGCTTAATTTGGATGCTATTCATGATACAGTTCACGAAATGGCTAAGGATGAAGCAAGACACGGAAAGGCATTTGAAGGTCTTCTCGGCAGATATTTTAAGTAATTTGACATATTTGCTGTCTTTTATTTTATCTAAATTTCAATTTGCTTTAAATAATAAAAAAACAGGACTGCTTTATAAAAACATAAAGC
>CAMWPG010000148.1 GCA_947176075.1 uncultured Ruminococcus sp.
ATGAATTTTCCTTGTGCTGTAAGTACCATTTTTCCCTCCTTTATTTGCTTTCAAGAGCTGCGAGACGTGCGCTAAGATCAGCGATATCAGTCTGCATACCCGGTATATATGTATTCCATGCGCTTAATACGTTATCAGCAGTAGCTTTAGCGTATTCTGCCGTCTCATTTACGCCTGCTATAGATTCACTGGCGGTCTTTGAAATAACATTAGCATGAGCCTTGCATCTTTCTTCGGCATGGCTTGCAAGACTTCGTTTTGCCGCCTGAGATAAAACACGAGTATCAGCACCACCGCAGCTAAAGCTCCAACCGCCTCTGAAAGTCCATGTCATTTTTGTTATAATGCTTTTTTTCCATACTCCCGGGGTTTCTTCTATTTCTATCTTTTGTCCGAGCTTTGGGATCTGTGAAAGCTCTCTGAATAACGGACAGCAGTCAAGCTTGAAAGGTCTTTTTTCAATGGATGCAAAATGACTGTAAAGTGGATTTATCACTTGAAAAGGACTGCAGTCGTTCATGTCATGATAATAACGCCCTGTCACAAAAAGATTGTCCGACAAATCAAAAACCACATTGCCTGCGTGCGGTGCAAGGTCAGAAGAACAGCTCCAGCCGGTCTCGTCATGCGTTTTGATATATGTACACTGCACGTGCAGATCATAATCGGCAATTTCGCAGCTGTCAAGCTTTATCGTTTCATACGGAATTTTTATTGGCTCATCCCATAGTGTTTTGAAAAAATCGTCGTACTCCATATCATCTTTTGTGGGCTGATATCCTAAAGGTGTTATAAACATCACAGGAGCAACATTACCGCCTATGTCGTCACTTGTATACTGCGTTGACGGGATCATCTGAACGCAGCCGCCTGATATTTGAGCAAGAAATGACATTATATCCCTCGGAGTTTTACAGCCGTATCCTCCTGTAATATCTTTAGGTAAAAGCACATAAGCTTTGTTTCCTGGGAATTCATTAAGTATATCATTCCTTGTTCCAAAGAATATTTCGCCGCTGTCTGTAAGTTTCATTATATCATTAACAAAATTCCCGATCGTTTCATTGCATATATAGCTTACAGCAGCAAATTCACTTCCTGCCATCTCATACATCTTGCTAAAATCTGCTTTAGTTTGTTCTCCGGCAGTGGTTTCATATGCACCATTATCAAGCCAAACAATAGCATCGGACGCTTTAATAGTGTATATGTCTTTACGCCTGCTTACTGATGTGACCCAGAATTCACCACGCAGCAGCCACGGCGCTTCTGTATCGTCCGGAATGCTGCTGCATTTGCTCCATAAAATTATCTTTGCTCCGTAAAGTGAAAAGGTATTCACTTCCTGCGCTTTTATGCGGAGTTTTATCGATAATTCAGCAGGTCTGACACCGCCTATGGAAAAAGTCTTATCATCACAGCATAACGAGGTAATACTGCATGAATTTTGCAAAATATCATCCTCACCGAATTCATGCGTTACAGTATCCCAGCTGTTATCATCCTTTATCACAGGCATAATTAAAATGCCTTTTATATTTTCATATATGACCATGTCTAAATTTCCTCCAGAGTTACCGAAAACTCATATGCACCACGTCCGAAACGGTCGTAATATCCGAGCTTGCCGTATGAACATTTCATGCCGGCATTGGGTATAGCTGCCTTGATATCAGCGATCTGCTTTATGGTTATATTTCCGGTTTTTATAAAATCCGCTTCATGTATCTGCTGCTTGATGTTGCCTATACAGTCCGTGTCGGCATCAGAACCGTGGGTATATTTCAAGTGAATCACAGGCTGATTAAACATATTTTTAAGTATGTTTAAATATACGGAATTCGCTTCTATAGTAAGAGCTATACAGCGCTTTCCACTGCGTATAGGATAGATGATAGCACGTCCGGATTCGCTCTCAAATTTCTTTATGTTCTCTGAATACGATTCATTAAATTTAGTGAAGTTTCGGAGAATATACTCTGTGCCGCCTGTCTCTAAAAATATCGCCGTCATACACTCCACCCTCCTGAGTTTGCGTTTGCGTCTGTTACGGTGTCTATTACATAGTCTCTGAATTCTCCGTTGCCGAGATTAACAGTTACGTTGAATGTTGGATGTAAGTCGGGAACAGAAACAGGCTGTGACGATGTGGAAGAACTGCTGCTGTAATTGTCATAGCGTGACGGAAAAGTTGTAGGCGCAGCAAGGCGGTTGTAAAGTCCCGATGTATCGGTATTAAGTCCCGGCGAAAAGTTACTTACAGCACGAACTATCTTAGCAGTTTCAGAAAATGGAAAGACAGTGCTGCCTTTTTTGCCAACTATCAGCTCCGGACCTTCTTCACCGGCTATGAAAACATCGGCTGAATTTGTAGTACCTTTTGCGTTACCTTCTACCTGAACAGAACCGCTTGCAGAAGTTGATACAACACTCATAGTAAGAGTCAGATCAGCACTTTCAAATGTACTTTTTACAGCATCAACAAGGCTTTGAGCAGACCCTCGTGCCTTTTCGATTTTGCCCTCGATGCCTCTTATGTATTCATCCATAGTGCCTTCGGCATATCTTTTCGATTCAGCGCCTAATTTCAGATTTTTAATGGCATCCTTTATATTATCAACATGTTTTTTTAGTTCATCTTCAATTCCTGTAAGCTCTGTAGCCTGATTTGTTGCAGCTTTTTCATGTGCTTCTTTCAGTTCACCGAGCCTGTTAGCTGCTCCTGCAATAGCAGTATCACCATTTACAAGAATGCTATTGATAAGACTTTGAGATTCAGTATCGGTTTTTGCAGCCAGATCCAGAAGTAAGTTATAGTTTTCTTCAGTAATTCCAAGGTCTTTGTAGGACTTATTCCTCAAAGTTTCTAAATTACTGTTGTATGTATCCCAGAAGTCAAGCTGTGAATCGGTGGCATTCATAAATGCGTCGAAAGTGGCATCAGCATCATTTTTGGCTTCGCTGAATAAACTAAACTGATTTGATATGCTGTTATACGCCGATTCATAGGCTTTGTCATATGCTTCTGCGATCTTGTAAATTTCTTCGGAGTAGCTTTCGATTTTTTCTTTAGCTGCGTCTATACCTTGCTGCTGCTCTGTCAATGTATCACTCTGTTTTTCTACTGAACTTATGAGCTCGTCACCGGACTTAGCAGTTTCACGTAAAGATTCACGGAATAAATCGGTAGAGAATCCGCTTTCTTCTGCAATGCCTCCATACTTATCCAGTTCTGCATCATAAGTATTTAGCGATGACGTAACTGTCTCTAATTCGGCGTTTGTTAATTCCAATTCTCTTTCAACCTTGCCAAACTGCTCATCGTAAACAAATGTGCCATAATCAGCATTCTTATAACGCTGATCATATTCCTTTTGCAGATTACTTCTTTTTTGCATCAGCTCTTCGTATCGCTTGTAAGCATCCACATAACGGTCTGTAAACTCCGGATTTGTCAGATAATCAATAGACTGCTGCACTTTATTATCATTCGCTGCATCAATTATACTCTTTGTAACAGCTTTGGGATCAAATCCTGTAATTTCACCTGTATCATAGTCAACAACAATGTTGCAGTTAAATGTATCATTGAGATAATCGGCATATTTTGACATGGTATCAAGATCAGCTGACGTTAATTGTGTTTTAGAAGATAGCGATTCCAGCATGGAAACTGCTCGTAATCCCTGAACTTGAGTATCATCTATAGCATCCATTGCATCGCTTTGAGCGGTGCTCATTTCCTTAAATGCTTCAGAAGCAGCATCAGCCTGTTCACTAAGTTCCGCAAGATATCCGCCGCCCTTTTCATACTGTTTGTTAAGCAGTTCCAGATCAGATTCAAGACTTTTTACAGCATCTGAATTTTCGCCATAACGCTCCTTTGCCTTTTCAAGCGCAAGCTCTGTCTGTTCTATCTCAGTGCGGCATTCTGATAGTGTGCCATTGTAATTTTCTATCTCTGATTCTGAGCCTGCTATATACGAGAACAAATCAGTAATACCACCGGTGAATTTGCCTACTAACCATAAAATAGGGCTAAGTACAGCTCCTATAGGTTTAAGTAAAGCAAGTGCGGTCTGCAAAGTACCGCCAACAGGCTTTAAGATATTGGCTATATTTCCTGCATTGCTTTTTATCCATATGAAAAAATCTTTAATGCCCGGAAGTGCGTCTTCTATCATAGGTTTTGCAGCTTCATAAATCTCTATCTGAGCATCTTCCGCCGCTGATGCAAGTTCTTTAAGCCCACCTGAGACATTATCTGTCATGGTCTTAGCCATGGTATCGCATGCACCATCGCAGTCATAAATTGCAGATCTCAGCTTGTTAAAATCAGTGTCGGCAGTGTTATAGTATAGCAACTTGACAATCAAACAATTATATGATAAAATAGAGATATG
>CAMWPG010000149.1 GCA_947176075.1 uncultured Ruminococcus sp.
AATATATATCAGTAGAGATGCTCCTGTCTAACAGTTTCTTCTGAGAAAAAAGTCACATCATTATATACTTCAAAGAATAATACCCTGATAATGGTTCCTATAGAATAACCATAGACTCCATCTTTGATGTCTAAAGAATGCTTATGTGTTACAGAATATAATACGGCAACATATTCTTTAGTACCGCCATCTTTAAGCTCGATTTTTAATGGAAATAGCAATATTATTGCAAGAATTGCAGATATAACTATACAGATTTTTTTACGCTTGACCTTCATCTTGAAGTTCCTCTTCTGTATCATCTGCAAAAATATCAGGCATTTCCTGCAATGTCACATTCATTCCATTTACCTTGATCTGAGGCTCATCGATATCTATAAGCAAATAACGTCTTCCATTTATGCACTGAGTGCGAACCTTGTTTGTTGCATCCTTTGCTATTTGAACTGTTATGCCCTCTGTTGTGAGTATCGTCTTGTTTTCCGTTATATTGCATACAGAAAGCGGTTTTTCTTTTGTTATCTCACGGTAAAGATTCTGCACCTTTTCTGCTTTCTCCTCACTAACTCCAGAATCAAGAAGAATATCTCTCATTTGTATATCGTCAACAGACGGCAGATCGGCATCGTTTTTGTATTCCTCCGCAATACTCTGAAGCTTTTCATTTACATCAGTTATAACAGCATAACTAAGCTCTTCTGCAACGACATCCTCCAAAAGCGTATGGAAGCTATCCTTTTCTTGATTTGCAGTGCATACAAATTTACAGCCGAGTACATTTTCTATGATAGATATATTAAGCTCTTTAGGCTTACGAGCTGAATAAAGCACATGATTAACGTCCGGTCCTCTGCCTGTAAACGTGGGATAAAGAAATCCATCTGTAGGAATTTCTGCAACTATTCTGTCATATGCAGATTTTTTCTCAATAGCATTGTCATCTTCGTTATAAATAAGTCCATCAATGCGTACCTCAACAGGGCATATTGCTGTTACAAGAAATGAATATTCAACGCTGTCATAAGGATTTATCTCATCATTTCTTGTCTTGTTGAAAACAGTATATGTACAATGTCCTATTAAAACAGCATATGTTGAAACGTAGTCCATATTCTTAACGATCTGATCAAGCATTATATTTACTGCGCTTTCGTCAGCAAGTCTGCTGTTCAAAGCCTCATAAAGTATATGCTGAACGCCTGTTTCCTCATAAGCCTCATTTGGAAATTCATATTCTAAAAGCCCCTTACCAAGAGTTCCTGCAAGTACACGGCGCAGAGTTTCCATATAGCAGTCGCATTCTTCTGTGGGAATATTATGAAATGCATCAGATTTTATGCATTTCACATTTTTCTCTGCATCTACAAATGCAGATACTACGTGATTCAGAGTAAACAAATCACTTGCTCCAGAAAAATTTTTTCTTAGTTCATTAAGATCTTTTTTGTTCATTTCAAATATCTCCTTTATTTTCTTTTATTACTTCTTTTAATTTTTTGGCAAGCGCCGCTATTGGCAGTCCCATAACATTATAATAATCTCCCTCTATTCCTTTTATAAAAAGAGCTCCCTTGCCTTGTATTCCGTAGCCGCCAGCCTTATCAAATGGTTCGCCAGAAGCAATATATTCTTCAATTTCATTATCTGAAATATTATAAAACATAACACTTGTTTTTTGAGAGAAAGAATATATCTTACCTTTACATATAATAGTACATCCGGTCACTACATCGTGCTGTTTTCCTGAAATAGCTCTCAGTATATTAAAAGCGTTTACTGAATCCTTGGGCTTGCCAATTATCTTTCCGTTCAGAATTACCACAGTATCACATCCTATAACGATATTTTCAGGATGATGTTTTGAAGCGGCAGCAGCCTTTTTTAGAGAAAGATATTCCGCAGCATAATACGGATCAAGATTTTCAGGAAGAATTTCATCTTCATTTGTGGTACAGACATCGAAATCATCGGTAATATAGTGCATCAATTCCCGCCTTCTTGGTGAACTGGAAGCTAAAATAATTTTCATGTATATATAACTCCTTTACATCCATAATTACGCTATTATATAATAACATATTTAAGTAATAATTGCAAGTACTTTATCTGTATAAAGGTAACACCGCACAGTTTTTGTGCGGTGTTACCTAAAGAATATTTACAGATAACGGAGTTAAGCAGTTAATTCATTATAAATCTTTCCATGAATTCATCTATCGTGTACCTTGTTTCATCGCTTGGTATCGTTACATAATCATAGGCATTATTGGCTTTCGCAACGGAGAAAACATCATCTGTCCACGTAACAGAACCTTTTCCGGTAATATTGACTTGTTCTGACAATGAAATATCATTAATTTCACTATTGACATATTCAAAGCCATAATTCTTAGCTCCATTATCTGTTTTGTAGATATATGTTTCACGAGCCTTACCATCGGCTTCGCCATGGAATAACGCAATATAACCATCTGCAATAACTGTATCAAAGGTATGATTCTTGGAATCAAATTTCACTGCACTTGTTTCTTCAGTATTACTTAATAATTCATAGCCATTACTACTCGAAAGACGGGAATTATCGCTATTATTTGCTGTTGATTCTGTTTGTATATCCTCAATCAATGCCCTTTTCATCAGACACAAGTCAAATACATTGAGCTTGTCGTCCTCATAGAAGTCCGCAGCTTTCCAGTCAGCAAAATGTACATCTGGAACAGCTAACAGCCACTTCTGAAGAAGAACAACATCAGAAACACCAAAAACATCGTCACCATTACAATCACCGAGAAGAAAATCAGGTTCTGTTGTACTTGTGGTCGTTTCGGTTGTTGTAGTTGTTTGTGTTGTGGAACTCGATTCTGTTGTTGTGGTGGAGAAAGTAGTTTCTGTAGTAGTTGTACTTGCTGATGATTCGGTAGTTGCTGTGGTAGAAGTCTCAGTTGTAGAAGTTGTTTCTGTCTGAAATATGGGAATTAATACACTCGATGCCATTCCAAAGTGATAATTAAAAGAGTACACTTTTCTATTATCAGAAAGCTTGATGGAATCCTTTTGAATCAAGCTATATGGATAATGTTCAGTACCTTTTTCTGCAAGATCAGCAAGCAATTTATACATCATAGTAACTTTATCGTCATAGCTTGCAGAACTATATTCTTCACCAGATTTAAGATTTGAAATTGCTTCATCTACCGCAGCCATTTCATTAAACTGAACATCTGTGATCCTTTTTGTGATCTTAACTGAAACAGTATTAGATTTGGAGCCATCCTCTGTAACAGCGTAGAAATGATATTCCTTGCTGAAAGAAGTCATAGTAGTATCCAACTCAAATCTTGTGCTGTATACTCCGTCATACGGCATATCATCACCGCTGATTGAAAACTTCCCGTCATCAACCATAATGTACTCAGTTAAGTTGTCGGCATCTATAAGGGTAATTTCATTGCCCTCATAATCCGTGTCAACATAAAAATAGGTCAATGTGTTTTCATCATCATAAAAGTGTTTTTCGGTACAGCTCAAAGCAAGCTCATACTCATAGTTCTCTTCTGCAACTGCGTATGACGGCAGTGCAGTAAAGCAGAGAGCCATTGCTGAAATAAACGAAAGCCATCTTTTCTTCATATCATTACCTCCTGAAATCTATGCGTAGGTGTAATCTATATCATAGCTTCTTAGAGCCTTTTACAACTTTTTATATTTTGTACGTCAACTCATATTTCAGCTGACAAAGATCGAATATATTTATTATGCCATCTTTGCAGAGATCAGCATTTTCACGATTGTTCAGTTTTCCAAAACCAAGCAGATACTTTTGAAGCATTATTGCATCGGACATACTTAATTTTCCGTCTCCGTTTGTATCTCCGTTAACTGATTCATTAATTTTATCAGATCTCTTGAAAATACCATTTTTGATTTTTAAATTAAATTCCATAAATCCGTCTGCTTTAATGGACAATTTACCATCATTTTTAGCACGAACCATATAGAAATCCATTATATCGTCTGTAGTCGCTTCGCTTGATGTATGCATTTCACTAATAACATCTGCAAGACTATCATCAGAGAGTATTATTCTTGGCATAAATGTCTGTTCTTCACCTAAATATCCTACATTAATACAGAAATAAGATTCTGTTTTATATTCACTGTAAATGTTTGTAATATAGCTTTTTAGGTGGCTGCTTTCACTGCCGAAAGGCATAATATAACCGTTTACATATGAAAAATAACCGCCGGTTAACAGAGTTTCCGAACCTTCAGCCAGTAAGTCTGAACAAACAAAAAATTCTGTATCAGCTGAATTATCTAATATTTCTTTTAT
>CAMWPG010000150.1 GCA_947176075.1 uncultured Ruminococcus sp.
CTCTTCTATTATGCCGCCATAAAGGATACTTGCTATAAACGAATTCACAGAAAGCGAAGACTTCAAAGCTGTTCTTATGTCCTCATATGCCGCACCAAACGTCCAGTAGTCAAGACTAAAAATAACACCTGCCGCAATTGTTAAAACAAGAGTAATCAAAAGAGCTTTTCTTTCAAATGACAAAGAACGCCAAAGCCCGAGCTTTTTTGATATTAAAGAGCCAAGAGAACCGCAAAAAAACGCATATAATGCTGCTTGAATCGCAGTAATAGCAATGAGCATACTATTGCTATCGCTGCCTATCTGAGTATGCAGCTTTTCAAGATTTTCCGGCGTTGTCATTTCAATCTGATACATCGCCGTAAAAATACCTGCCACTATTGCTATCGGCACAAAACATAAACCTATAAAAATTGATTTTTTAATCATATTCACTTTATCTCCTCATCACTTGCCAAGGTTTCCACACAATAACCTTTATATCCGCAGCAAGTACATTGAAGCCTGCGTGTATTCGGCGTATGACGTGCAAAGAGCACTGCCTTTTTTGTAGGCTTAAATACCTCATGACACTTAGGACAAATATAGGCAACCATTTTCATATAATACAGAAATGCCCATATACCCAGCGGCACAATAACGCAAAGTCCAAGCACAAATGGAAGCCATATTCCCTTTGCTATCCAAAGTACGATCGTCGCTATTTCGATAATGTCGATAATGATACCTGCAATAAGAATCGTACTCCTTACTTTTTTCAGCTTGTTTTTGTTTTTCATCTGATAAGCTACGTCACCTATAGATTTTACAGAGAAATTTTCATCGCTTTTTACGATACGTGAAAGTTCCCTAAGCGAGCCGAGCTTCTGACGGCGTTCTTCTATTTCATAATTCAGTGTCTGCTCCTGCTGTTCTATAAGTATTGCTATGAGATTTTGCGGCTCTTCCTCACGCAATATTTCCCCTATATTTTCTATTGAAATACCAAGTTCTCTCAGAAAACAAATAATCTTCAGCTTTTGCAAATCATCATCTGAATAAATGCGTCTTCCACCCTCGCTAAGTTCACCCGGCACAAGAATACCTCTCGTATCATAATACTGCACCGTTCTCACAGAAACTCCGCAAAGCTTTGCCATTTCTCCTGTTGTGTATTTTGACATAGCTTTCACCTCCTTATGCCCTTATTTTACAGCATTACCCTGCGTAACAAGCAATACCTTACGCAGGGTAACATATCGAAAATACGTGACATTTTACTTTTCGTTCATAAAACTGCATACAGCAAACGCTGCACCCTGAGATGCAGCGTTTCTTTGCTGAATTTTCAATTATCGGTAAGATCAAATTCCATCTGATCCTCTTCATTCTGAAAAGCAGCGTCAAGTATCTTTCCATAGAAGCCAGCAGGATTCAGCATTATCTGCTCACCAAGATATTTAGCCTGTGTCATATCAGGAGCATACAGCTTCATATCAAGCAGATCATCCTGCACATCAAGGCAGCGCACATGAACATAGCAGCCTTTTTTAAGAGTAATATATTCTATCTTGACCTCGTTTTCACGTTTCAGTCTTGCAAAATACTTTAAAGCGCATGATACCATCTTGTCACGGTACGCCTTGCTTACACAGTCCTTAAGCTGCTCTGCACACTGAGCGCCTTCTTTGGCAAGAGCATATGCTGGTTTTCCGTCCTCTGTATTTGTTCGGATTATAGAACCATTCTTTTCAAGATATGATATCGACTCCTGATAAAAGAAATAATTTATAATATCACTGCTCACTGCAATATCATAAAGATGCGCCTTTTCAATAGGACGGTCTATCCTGTAAAGCAGATAACAGATAAGTATACTTGCCGTATGTGTCTCCATAACAGGCGGCGTTGCCATCTCGGACATTTTCAGCAGATTTTCATCCTGCATAAGGCTCACCTCCGATAGATCGCTTAAAAATGAGGATAATTCATCATATGTGAAAGAATCGCAATATTCACCGCAGCCTCCACGCATGGTACTGCTCTTGGTACAATGCATGGGTCATGTCTGCCCTTAACCTGCAATACTTCATTTTTCTTTGCTCTGACATCGACTGTTTCCTGCGGCTTGGCGATCGAAGCTGTAGGCTTTATCGCAACATTAAGGGTAATAGGCATTCCTGAAGAAATACCGCCCAGTATGCCGCCGTGATTATTTGTCCTTGTCTTTACATGACCATTTTCATCAACATAAAAGCTGTCATTATCCTGACTGCCCACCATCTCAGCAACCTTGAAGCCGGCACCAAATTCAAGACCCTTTACAGCCGGGATACCGAATATGAGCTGTGCAATGGAATTTTCCAGGCCATCAAACATAGGTGAACCTATACCAGCAGGAACATTCACGCAGACACATTCAATAATTCCGCCCAATGATTCACAGCCCTCTCTTGCTTTAAGTATATCCTCACGCATAGCCTGTCCTTTTTCATCGTTTATTACAGGAAACTCCTTTTCACGGACAGCGAGAATATCCGACTTGCTTACATTAGTTGAATTAAACATATTGTCCTTTATACCGTGTATTGATGCAATATGAGCGCCTGTATAGATCCCTCTGCGCTCTAATATCTGACCGCATATTGCGCCTGCAAAACAAAGAGGCGCTGTAAGTCTGCCGGAAAAATGGCCTCCGCCTCTTATATCATTGAAGCCCTGATATCTCATTGTGCCTGTATAGTCTGCATGACCGGGTCTTGGAAGTCTTGCCAAATTGCTGTAATCCTTTGACCGTGTATCTGTATTTTGTATCATAGCACAAAGCGGCGCACCTGTTGTCCTTTCATTAAGTACACCAGACATTATCTGAGGGAGATCCTTCTCCCCTCTCGGCGTTGTGGTACCGTCCTTTTTCGGAGCACGGCGAGCCATGAAATGCAGCAGCTTATCCTTATCTATATACTCCCCTGGCGGCAGATTATCTATCACAATGCCGATTGCCGGTCCATGAGATTCTCCAAATATTGAAAATGTAATGCGATTATTCCAGAACGATGACATAGAACTTCCTCCCGATTTTAATTTATATTTTTATTATAGCACATATTATCTATGACTTCAACAGTTTTGTAAATATTTTACAGCTTTTTTCAGCTTTCCATCCACACTGAAAAAGAATCGAAAGACATTGTATGTATCTCTGCTCTTCCGATAATTTTACATACAATAAATCTGAGCTGACTTGCAGCACGTTTCTTATCTTTGCCGCAAAGAGGTACAAGCTCTTTTATATCAGCAGGTACATTTGTCGGAAGATCATACGCCTTCACACAGTCCCTGAGTTTTTTTGCTGTTTCAGGATCACAAGTCTTTTTAGCCATCATACACATACCAGCAGCAACTGCACTGCCGTGACTGTAAGTTTCATAATGATAATAGCTTTCTATAGCATGTCCCAGAGTATGGCCAAAATTAAGTATCATTCTCTCTCCTGTGTCAAACTCATCAGCCTCCACAACATCACGCTTTATACTTATACACTTAGCAATAATATCGGTAAGAACATCCCAGACAGTTTCTCTGTCATGCTTTGCTATAAGCTCAAAAAGCTCAGCATCACGTATCATTCCATATTTTATTACCTCACCCATACCGTCGGAGAATATCTCCGGTGTGAGCGTTTTAAGCACATCAGGATCGCATATAACACAAGCAGGCTGCTTGAATGCACCCACAAGATTTTTACCGCCTTTAAGGTCGATCGCCGTTTTTCCGCCAACCGATGAATCCACCTGTGCAAGCAATGTTGTCGGAATCTGCACGAAGTCCATTCCACGAAGAAATGTTGCAGCTGCAAATCCAGTAATATCACCAACTACCCCTCCGCCAAGCGCAACAAGACAATCTGTTCTGGTTATACTGTTTTCACAAAGAAAATCATATATTTCAATGAGTGTAGCAGCACATTTTGATGTCTCTCCATGAGGAAATACAAACTTTACGGTATCAAAGCCTGCATCACTAATCGACCGGCAAACTGTATCTCCATAAAGACTATCTACAATATCATCTGTGATTATTGCTATTTTCTGGGCTTTTGTCTTTTCTTTTATAATATCACCACAAGATCCTATTATTCCCTTTTCTATAAATATATCATATTCAATGCTCGCATGGACAGTAATTTTTTCCATATTAAATTCCTCGCTTCCGCTGCATATTTTATAGTG
>CAMWPG010000151.1 GCA_947176075.1 uncultured Ruminococcus sp.
TACAAATAGCAGCACGTCAGCGTGGTGTTGATATGCTTGCTCGTGCAAAGGTTGCATCCAACGAGATACGTGCAGGAGCAGCCGATTATGTAGATAGTCTTCTTGCAGAAGCGGAAGAAGCATTGCATTCCAGCCTGATAAATGTTAAGAACGCTAAAAATAAAATTGACGGCATAAAACAAAACAACAGACGGTGAACATAAAAAATTTATATTTTATAAAATCTATAGAAATAATCTTTTGATATACTAAAATGGTATAAATACTTCATAAAAGTAAGAAAAATGGTGCATTAGCAATATAAAAGTAAAGTCCGTCATTTATTTTTACAGTTAATGCAGGGAGGATTAAGTAAATGGATAAAATTGATGCAATGCTGATAACACTGCTTCAGGAAAATGCACGAATGCCGCTTAAAGTTTTGGCATCAAAAGTTTTTCTTTCTGCACCAGCAGTTTCATCAAGAATAGATAAGCTGGAAAAACAGGGAATTATTCTTGGATATAATACAATAATAGATCGTCAGAAGCTTGGTTATCATATAACAGCTTTTATAAATCTTGAATTGGCAGCTGATCGGAAAAGTGAATTTTATCCATTTATTAATAGCTGTCCAAATGTACTTGAATGTAATTGTGTTACAGGTGTTTATTCCATGCTGATAAAGGTATCGTTTCCATCCACACAGGAGTTAGACGCATTTATAGGAAAGATACAACGATTTGGTAATACTTCAACACAGATAGTATTCTCTACACCAGTTCCTCATCGTGAAATAAATGTGGTAACAGATGAATAATAATTATTTACGAAAGATCCGCAGTATAGGTGACCTATTCTGCGGATTTTTTAGGTGAAAAGCAGAAAATGCAAATCAAATATAATTTGGGTGATAATGTTTTTACGTGGGGGTGTTTCATGTGCTTCATTTTATTATAGGCGGCGCAGGATGCGGAAAATCATTTAAAGTGATGGAATTTATAAAAAGCAGCATATCAAACGGAGACGATGTTATGGCAATAATACCGGAACAGTTTTCATATGAATTCGACAAAAAATTGTATGGTTATCTTGGAGTTCAAATGTTCAATGCAATTGAAACACATAGCTTCACATCATTGGCAAGAGATATATTCAGACGATTTGGGAATGGTAAAGATGGCTCTTATATGGATGAGCTTATGCAAATCGGTCTTATACTCAAAGCACTTAATATGTCAAAAGGACAGCTGAATATTTTTAGTAATCAGATTGAAAGAGGGGAATTTGTAAAAGAATCGGCATCGATAATATCAATTCTTAGAAGATGCGGTATAGATTCTGAGAATTTTTTTAATAAATGCCATAATTTAGGTGGAAAACTTCTTGACAAATTATCAGATATAAGAAATATTTATCAAAATTATGAAACATTACTCGCAAAGCATCATCTTAAAGATATACTTACCGATATTACAGAATCAGCAGCTATTGCCAATGGAAATGATTATTTTGCAGGAAAGACCATTTTTATAGACGAATTTGAAAGTTTCACTCCTGATCAATATGAGATGCTTGGTGTAATAATAGGTCTTGCAGATGAAGTTTATATAGCCATGCGAATGGAATCAGAAAATGAGCATGAATTTTCGCTTTTTGCATCTGTTGGAGCTGCCTGCCGTAAGATAAAGCATATAGCAGCAGAGCAAAATATAAAAACTGAGTTTATTATTTGCAATAAGCAGCACCGTATAAAGCATAAATGTATACAAAAACTTAGTCAAACCATATTCCGTCCACAGATTAAAACATTTCCCGATAATGCCAGTCATATACACATTTTTGAATCTGTTACTCCTTCAGATGAAGTTGAATATGTATGTGCTTCCATAAAAAGACTTTTAGCAGAAAATAAAAAATTAAAATGCAGCGATATTGCTATAGTAACAAATGATCTCTCAAGTTATTCAGGAATGCTGGAACATTCAATGAAAAGATATGCACTTCCATATCATATAGATATGCCTAAGGCTTTGATACATACACCTTTTATGGTTTATCTTATAACACTTGCATCTTTGCTTACAATGAATACCCCTGATACAGAGCTTCTTCTCAAATGCGGAAAATCTGGTTTTACAGACCTTTCCTTAATTGAGCTGTCTGAGCTTGAAAATTATTGTTATATATGGAATATTGATGGAAATTTGTGGAATGAAACATTTACAATGGGAATTGATTCCAAATATAATGAAATTCTTAAAACAAAGCTTTTATCGCCTCTTATAAAACTTCGTACACTATGTAAGGACTGTAATACTGGAAATGACTATAGTATTGCTGTATATAAATTTCTTTCAGATCAAAATATAAGTGAAAAAGCAGCAGAGCTTTGTTCATGCAATGATGAAGGAAAGGAAATACAGATGAAGCAAGATTTCAAGCGTGTATGGGACAGCCTTATGGATATACTCGATGTGCTTGCTTTTTTGTATAATGATAAAAAATGCTCTTCACATGAATATTTTACTCAGTTCTGTTTGCTCTTAAGAACTGTTTCCCATTCAGTTCCACCCAAAACACTTGATGCTGTTTTTATAGGTCCTGCGAGAACTTCAAGACTAAGCGAGCCTAAAATAACATTTGTTCTTGGAGTATGTGATGGAATATTTCCAATGAATACAACGAGCAATTCACTTTTTTCTGAAAGAGATCGAATAGAGCTTTCAGAATGCGGTATAGAAATAGGACAGTCACCGGAACTTAGAGCAGCAGATGAACGCCTTGCAGTATATAAAATTTTGTCCAGTGCTTCGGAAGAATTATATCTTTGCTATCATCTAAAAGATGACAGTGATAAAAAATCTCTTAGAAGTAGTGTGATCGATCATACTATTTCGCTGTTCAAAAATAAAAATGAGATTTTAATAACACAAAATCAAATCGGTACGACGTATTATGCTGTTACTAAGGCAGCTGCATATTATCATTACGTACGTGATTTTTCTAAAAAAAATAATAAAATAGCTGCTATACAATCCATTTTGTATGAGGATAATTATTACGCAAATCGTATAAATTATCTTAAAACAGTACATAACGATATTGATTTTACAGTATCTACAGATGTAATGGAAAATCTTTTGGGCAATAGACTTATATTGTCTGCATCGCAGATAGAGACATATAATATTTGTCCGTTTGAGTATTTTTGCAAATATGCCCTTAAGCTTTTTGAACGCAGAAGGGTAAAATTTGAAGCACTTCAAACGGGAAATCTGATTCATGCCTGCCTGGAGCTGCTTATCAAAAATACGAACAGAGAAAGATTCCTCAGCATGACACAAACGGAACTGCATAATGAGCTTGATCGCCTTGCAACGATGTACTGGGAACAGATGCTCGGAGGAAACAAATACCAAAGCATACGTGATATAGCAGCATTTGAGTATATTAAAGAAGGGCTTAATGATCTGGCACTTCGTTTGCAAAAAGAATTTGAACAATCTCTTTTTTACCCTGAATTTATTGAAGCTGAAATATCAGATAACAGTATTGATTTTCCATCTGAAAAATTACTTACAGATTCAGGGCATATAGTTTCTATAAGAGGAAAAATTGATCGTGTAGATGTGTTTCGCAGCAGCAACGGCAATTGGGTCAGAGTGGTAGACTATAAAACGGGCGGTAAAAAATTTTCACTCGGAAGTCTTGCATATGGACTTAATATGCAAATGCTTTTATATCTTTTTACAATAACAGGTAAAAATTCACGACTTTCAGGTTTCCATCCAGCAGGAATTCTCTATATGCCTGTTGGATCTCCGGAATGTATATTCGAAAGAGGGAGTATTCTTAAAGAAGACGATGCTATAATAGAGCAGTATAAAATGAACGGCATACTTATTGATGATAAATCAATAGTTGAAGCTATGGACAAAGGTATTTCAGGTAAATATGTAAAAGCATCACTTTTAAAAAATAGAACATCATTCAGCAAAAACTCCGGTACTTTTCTTAGTGAAAAACAATTTGAGGGACTACGACGATACACAGAAAAAAAGCTTAAAGAAACTGCTGATTTAATTTACAGCGGTGAAGTTGCTGCTAATCCTCTTGAAATATCACAGAATGAAAGCTGCAAATACTGTACGTATAAGGATATATGTGGA
>CAMWPG010000152.1 GCA_947176075.1 uncultured Ruminococcus sp.
CTCAGCTGGGAGAGCATCTGCCTTACAAGCAGAGGGTCATAGGTTCGAGCCCTATTGTTCCCACCATTCGGCTCGGTAGTTCAGTTGGTTAGAACGCCGCCCTGTCACGGCGGAGGTCGTGGGTTCGAGTCCCATTCGAGTCGCCATATTTTATTTCGCATTTATGCTGCGGATTTAGCTCATCTGGTAGAGCGCCACCTTGCCAAGGTGGAGGTAGCGAGTTCGAGCCTCGTAATCCGCTCCAATGGCGCTATAGCCAAGTGGTAAGGCGTGGGTCTGCAACACCCTGATCCCCAGTTCAAATCTGGGTGGCGCCTCCAAAAGCAGCCTTCTTATGAAGGCTGCTTTTTTCTTTAAATTTTTGACTGACAAGAATGTAAAAATAATGCGATGTTGATAAAAAATGAAAGGAATCCTTAATTATGAAAGCTGTTATTACAGGAGCAACCTCAGGTATAGGAAGAGATATGGCTGTATATCTTGCTAAAAAGGGATGGGAACTTATTTTGACGGGACGAAATAAAAAAGAGCTTGAAAGACTGAAAAATATCTTGCCTACAAATATTGAGGTAATAGCACTTGATCTTTCTGAGGATAAAGCGCCGTTTGATCTGTACAGATTTTGTCGTACAAAGGATATAGATTTGCTTATAAATAACGCAGGCTTTGGAAAATACGGAAAATTTGCAGATACAGCTCTTAAAGAGGAGCTTGATATGATTTCTGTAAATATTCGGGCACTGCATATCCTTACAAAGCTTTTTTTGCGTGATTTCAGAAAGAAAAATCGTGGCAGGATATTGAATGTAGCATCAAGTGCAGGCTTTCTGACCGGTCCTAAGATGTCAACCTATTACGCTTCAAAAAATTATGTTGTTAGATTGTCCCTTGCAATTTCTGAGGAGCTGAGACAAGAGAAGAGTAAAGTGACAGTTAGTGTGCTTTGTCCTGGCCCGGTAGATACAAATTTCAACGCAAGGGCAGGTGCAAAATTTCTTATTATGGGAATGACAAGCCGTGAAGTGGCAGAATACGCTATTGAAAGGACGCTTGAGGGAAAGTGGTTGATAGTTCCGGGTACATTTATGAAGCTGTCGGTATTTGCTTCACGTTTAGTACCGCATAGAATTTTGCCTGCAATAATAAGTAATGTTCAAAAAGGCAGAGAAACTTTTAATTAAGTCAAAAAAAGGAAACAATATGAAAATACAGTGAAATCTCTTGACAATGACGCCGCAATCTGTTACACTGATGTTATACAGAAAGGATGGTGCTGTTTGTTACACGCAATTGGTTCCAGAAAAGAACTGACAGAGCTTGACTATTATGATCTTGTTTCGGATATTCTGGAAAATAGTATGGTGCAGGAACTTAAAAATTACCGCCACCATATTTCAACAAATCGGTTTCAGCATTGTTTAAACGTATCATATTATAATTATCTGGTGTGCAGATTTTTTCATCTTGATGTAGAATCTGCTGCACGGGCTGGGATGCTTCATGATCTGTATTATTATGATACAAAAACATATCGCCGAAGCAACTGCGAGCTTTCACACGCTAAAAATCATCCGGATGTTGCGGTCAGCAATGCCGGCGAACTTTTTTCTCTTAACTCTACAGAAGAAGATATCATTACAAGGCATATGTGGCCTTTAACAAAGGGCAGACCACATTCAAAGGAAGGTTATGTAATAGTTTTTGTGGATAAATACTGCGCTGCACTTGAGCTTATTGCGCCGAAAATGCGCACTGCTATGGAAAAAATGCGCCGCAAAAAGAATACTATAAATATGTAACAAAAAGAGCTGATGCAAATAATAACGCATCAGCTCTTTGATTTTCAGCTTTTAGTATGTCTGTTTATATATTTTGTTTCATATTTTGAATATACTATTCTTTGGTCGTGATAAAGACCGTAATAGCCTGATAGCATATAGCTCACTGAAACTCCTACCAGTATATATGCCGGTTGTTGAAAGCCGAACAATTCAAATGCTATTAGCAGCGAGGTAAGAGGACAGTTTGTTACGCCGCAGAAAATGGATACCATTCCTACAGCTGCGCACAGCTCCGGTGAAAATCCTATTATATGACCAAAAAGGCAGCCAAAAGTTGCGCCGATGAAGAATGACGGAACGATCTCTCCGCCCTTAAATCCGGATTCAATAGTAATAGCTGTACATATTATCTTTAAAATGAACGCATACCATACACAATTGCCTTCAAGAGCATTTTCTATCATTGGAACGCCTGCGCCAAGGAAATCCTGATTCCCCAGAATAAGGCTTATTGCAATGAGTGTACAGCTTGCAGCGACGATCCTTATGTAAGGATTTTTAAGATATTTTCTCATAGCAGAGTTGGTTTTATGGAGTGTTATACAGAATATAACGCTTATAGCCGCACATAAAACACCTAAAAGAACTATAAATAATATGCTGGAAATACTAAGCTCTGGAAATACTGCTTTTGCAAAGCTATCATATTCTACTCCTGCAAATGAGGCGAGCTTCCATGCTGTGAGAGATGATATTGTACAGGGAACGAGAGCTGCGTAGTACATAACGCCTACACTGCCTATTTCCATTGCGAATATTGCTGCTGCCAATGGAGTTCCAAAGCCAGCTGAGAATACTGCGCTCATGCCGCACATTACAAGAACTCGTCTGTCTGTATCAGTCATTTTAAAAATGCGGCCCATAACTGCGCCAAGGCTTCCGCCGATCTGAAGCGCTGCACCTTCACGTCCTGCGCTTCCGCCTACAAGATGAGTTATTATAGTTGATACAAATATCATTGGCGCCATTTTCCCCGGAATTTCGCCCTCTGCATGAATAGAAGCAATTACCATATTAGTGCCTCTGTCATTCTGTTCTTTAAATAATCGGTATAGAAAAACTATCACTAAGCCGCCTATAGGCATAAAGAACATTATCTGCGGATATCGGCTGCGAAGTCCGGTAGCTTCTGTCATGCACAAAGCAAAAAGGCTGCCTATGCCCCCGATTATCAAACCAGTCATCAGGGACAAAATCAGCCAGCGTATAAACAGACGCAGATGTGAAACGCAATGAATAGAATATCTCAAAGCACGTATTCTGCTATGCTTCAAAAAGCGTCCGATATTCATAATTAATAATTTTCTGCCTTAACCATAAAATATGACTGAGGGTGAGCGCATACAGGACAAACTTCCGGAGCTTTTTTGCCTATGCAGATATGACCACAGTTTGCACATTCCCACACAGTATCACCATTCTTTGAGAATACAAGCCCGTCCTTTACATTAGCAAGGAGCTTGCGGTAACGCTCTTCGTGCATTTTTTCTATTTTTCCGACTTCTTCAAACAGGAATGCGATCTGATTAAAGCCTTCTTCTCTTGCTTCCTTTGCAAATGTCGAATACATATCAGTCCACTCATAGTTTTCACCGGCAGCAGCATTCTCAAGGTTTTCCTCAGTTGTACGCATATCAGAGCCGTAAAGCAGCTTGAACCAGAGCTTAGCATGTTCTTTTTCGTTTGCAGCAGTTTCCTCGAAAATCTTTGCTATCTGTACATATCCTTCTTTTTTTGCCTTTGATGCGAAATAAGTGTACTTGTTTCTTGCTTCCGATTCGCCTGAAAATGCGGCTCTCAGATTTGCTTCAGTTTTTGTTCCTTTCAGTTCCATATTAGAAACCTCCGTTTTAATAAGTTTTATTTACAGTCGGGACAAAGCCCGCTGAATACAATTTGATGTGTTTCTATCACAAAGCCTCTGTAGTTTTTGATATTTTGGTATAAGTTTTCCTGATATGGCATATCCACATCAAATACCCTGCTGCATTTTCTGCATTTAATATGATAGTGAGGGCTGCAATTAAAGTCAAAGCAATCCGCACCGTCAGGAATAGGTATGTGCAGGATATGTCCCTGTTTTGCAAGAAGCTTTAGATTTCTGTAAACGGTCGCCTTGCTTACCATAGGATTTATTTTTGACACCTCGTCATATACCATTTCGGCATCCGGATGATTTGTCATATTACGCACAGTTTCCAAAACAAGCTTGCGCTGTAATGTATTTCTGTTTTTAATATCACTATGCAACTTGACATTTCACCTCTCTTTTGCTATTGATAACTATTTGCAATTATATTATAT
>CAMWPG010000153.1 GCA_947176075.1 uncultured Ruminococcus sp.
CATTTATGCCATTTGCTGGATCTTCAACTTTTAAAGGAAAAAACATCAGGAACACCAGCAAAATTGCTGAAAATGCCACAACACAACCACAGAATATCATCGTAAGCTTCGTGGAATCGGTTATGCTACATTTTATTTTACTCATAAAAAATTCTCCCTTACATTTGTAATATATAATTATTTTAGTACATTTTCAAATTCCTGTCAATCATTTTTTATTACAAGGAAATTTTTTAGGTAAAATCAGCATATGTTACAAATCTGCACTATTAATATTCCCTAAATAAGCCGAATATTACAAAAAAATTATATTTACTTGCATTGTTCTGTTATTTATGTTATAATCTAATTGTTATGTTATTAGAAATTATCGAAAAGGTCATAACAAGCTGTATTCGAAATAATATTTTTTCGATACTCTATGTCAAAAAAATTTAATATGGAAGCGTATCGAAGTGGTCATAACGAGCCTGACTCGAAATCAGGTAGCCCTCACAGGCTCGTGGGTTCGAATCCCACCGCTTCCGCCAAATGAATAATTGAAAAAACCACGCAATTTCAGATATTTACCGAGATCGCGTGGTTTTTTATTTTTCTATTTTTACATTTTAACGCATTATTTTGCGTTAAAATGCACTATTTTGCGCCGTTTTGCAATACTATATGACACGAAATATGACATAAAAAACAGCATCATTCGCTGTCAAAAAGTTTCTCCATATAATCATCTATTTTCTTGTCTGTGATTCGCCTTTCATCGGTAAATGTATGCTGATACACATTTTTAAGTGTAGATGATGTTGACCATCCCCCACGTTCCATTGCGTACTTATCAGGAATACCAAGTGCCAACATAATTGAAGCATTCATGTGCCGCAAGTCGTGAAAAGTCATATGTTTACCAGTTTTCTCTTCTATCAGCTGGACAAAGTGCCTGTATATTGTACTGGAAGCAAACTTTACCACATATTCATCCGGATCACCTGTTCCGATTATTGTGGCAATACGTTCTGGCAGCGCTAATTGACGTGTACTATTATATGTTTTTGTTGATTCTTTTTCGATATTCGATTCAAGTTTAACATTCCGAATAGTTAAGATACCATTGGAAATATCCTTATATCGAATACCACGCACCTCTGACATACGCAGACTTAACCAAAGAGCCAACATGACAGGTAGTTCTATATCTGATTCCCTTACAGCGTCAATAATTTCTTTTGGTTTCGGTAGATTCTTGATTTTGTGTTCTTTTGCTGGTAATGTTGTGCGGAAAATAAAATCTGGCATATACATTGTCACCGCAGCTGTCAAAAGTCCGTGTGCATTTCGTACTGATTTTGGTGAAAGAACACGAGCTGCACGATTGATAGACGCTTGAACCATTACATTGGTCAGTTTATTAAGTGGCACACTCATTAACTCTTGTAACTGATTATTCCTAACGCTTTTATATGACCTGATAGTAGACGGAGACAAAACACCGTCTTTATTATCTATATATCCGTCAATTGCATCGCCTACTGTCAAATCTTTGGGCTTTTCCTTGCGTTTCAGATTGTATTCTGCTGCTAAAAATTCAGCTTCCTTTTTTGTTCCGGCTGTAAATGATTTGTATATGTGTTTACCGTTACTGTCATCTCCAACATAAACACGAACACGCCAACTGCCGGACGGTAATTTTTTTGCCGTTGCCATTAAAATTCCTCCTTGATATTTTTGGAGGAATATGCTATAATAAGAATATGCTAACATTCCTAAAATAGCATATTCCTTAGACCGTCTCACTGTTGCCGCAGTGGGGCGGTCTTTTTTGTGTCTGTGTGGGACTGTTTTATCACAAGAATGCAAAAAAAGAGATTACTCCTGTAGCCATAGCAGCAATAAAAGCAATAATAACCACATTTTTTATAGTTTTTAAGCACTTATAAATCTGGAATTGTATCTCAAGAAAAGTATCTTTGTCTGCACCTTTTGTGCGGAAATAGTAATCAGTTCCTCCGCTTCGAGTTTGGTATATGTCTTTTTCATACCTAGCCGATGCATCGTGATACTCGCCTTCAGATAGAAATTCAAAGTCATTCGGTGCTACTCCGTTTTTTTTCATTTTATAAAACAATTCTGACTTGTTCATAATGTCACTCCTTGAAGTTATTTTTTCTTAATTATAGCATTATCTCCCATACAGCTCAATGATTGTAACTGCTTTGTAATTGAAAACCGTTAAATCAAACGCGTTAACGCTTATAATTTTGTATAAATCTACCAAATTGAGCGTATGCTTGTCTCTCTAAAGGGTGCAGCAAGAACTTATTTCGCTGATATAATATTTCCATACGTTCAGCACGTATTGTTGCTGCTTGCATAGACACATTACATAACTTAGCAATTTCTTCCGGCGTGTGTATATTAAGTCCCCACAGAACACATGCTGGCATGAGTATATCAGCTGCAAATCTATCTGCTGCTTGCTCTTCTTCTGGACGAATGCTGTTATAATTACGTGATAGTGGTTCATTGCCCAAATATCCTAACACATAATGCCCTATCTCATGCATAATCGTAAAAGCTTGTATAACTTTAGGATGATTTGCATTAAATAATATAACGACAGAACCATCAACTTTCTTACGAATTTCACCTGATGTTCCTTTAATGGTTTTCGGATCTACAAGCTTGCATTTCAAGTCGTATTTATCTGCGATAGCAATTGGATTGATTGGCAAACTTATTACATTACAATCAATCAAGCATTGCCAACTTGCATTTCTTGCATTCTTATAAATACCATAGTTCATAAAAAATCACCTCGTGGTTATTATACCACTTGGTGATTTTTTTACTTATGGAGTGCTGAAATAATCAAGTCCTACATCTGGAATATTGTCGATCATTTCATCTTCATCGGCAGTGATTTCAATTGTTTCTACAACTGGTGTGTTTAGATTCGGATTACCTCTTGCTGCACGTTGGATTATATAGGTTTCCTGCGAATTTTTTCGCTCTTCCTCTTTTTTTATGCAATTACGTATAAAATCAAGTACAGCTTCACGTTCTTCATTACCCAATGCAAGGTATTCTTTAATAATTATCTTCTCTAATTCTTTTAGTCGCTCTGCTCTGGCGAATTCATCTATTGGAGATTCTGGTAGCTTTGCTTCTGGTCTGCCGAGCAGGTAATCTGTGGTTACGCCATAGAAATTTGCTATTTTATTTATCATTTCGATATTAGGTTCACGTTGTCCATATTCATATGAAGCGTATGTTCCCTTTGGAATTTCAAGAGCCAATGCCGCCTTTGACATAGATAGTCCTTTCATCTCTCTTAATTCTTTCATAATATTATCAATCGCCATATAATCACCTCCTTTATTTTTATCATACCACAAAACGCAAACAGTATCAACCGAAAAATATAGATATCGTACACGTTTAGTAAACTTACACAAAAGTGTCGTTTGCATTTTGTATCATATTTTGTTTGATATCGTTTGCTATATGTGGTATAATTTAATCACAGCGTTAAACAAAATACAAACGCTTCACATAAGACGGCAAGTGTCAGAAAAAAGGCAAGAGATTTTTTGAATAAAAAGAAGGAGGTAAATTTTATGACAACCAACACAGCAACTGATACAAAGGCAATCAAAGATGTTCTTGAAAATGTACTGATCGTATATGAAGTTCCTGAGACGTGTTTAGAAAATGTTATGATGTTTATTGAGGGCGTTAAAGTTGAAGCTAAAAGCAAGGCAAGAGCTGATTTGAGAGGAGAAATCAATGAACAAACTTCAAATATTTAACAATACCGAAAGGCGCACTTGCTGATATGGCAACGAAAGGGGAGGTATGCAATGACACGGAAAGCACCTAAACGTCCAACTATTGCTAAGATAATATGGAGCAATATACGGAGAATACAGTACATCAGGGATATATCTGATGAAGATTTATCCCTGATGTTAGAATGTGATCAAAGAACACTTAGAAACTATGATAAAAGCCCTGATTGCATACAATTGAAAACAATACAGTTATTCTGCTTGAATGCTGAAATTGATGCTTTATCTTTGATGCAATGAGAAATAACGGAGACCTGCAAATAAAAGTCAAGGGGTAAAATGAAAGTTTCACAAAACTTTCA
>CAMWPG010000154.1 GCA_947176075.1 uncultured Ruminococcus sp.
TATTTATCATTATGATATCAAAAAGTGACACGTTTCCATCAAAATTAATGTCGCCAGCAGTGGAAGGGGCAGGTGCAAGCGGATCTTCTTTGATATCGGCATCGAATGGCAGGACACAATGTTTTAATACAATCTCATATTGATCATCATCAATTACATAAGAACCGGTAAAGTTTGTTGTCCACCAAATAAAATAATGATCTTGATCTGGATAAGGGTGAATTTCATAAAGAAAATCGTATAAGCCGACACGGTCATCTGCATCTATAAATTCTTGAGCTTTTGCAAAGTTTTCATCACTTAAACGAGATACCATATGAACAGCTGAAGTTGGGAGAATAGTAAGATAAGAAATTATAAAAGATGAAGTAATTGCTAATGGTGCTTTAAAAAAATGTTTTTTCATAAATATACCACCTTTCTTATTCAATAGTAGAATTTATATCTACTTTAATTGAACGTTCGATTTCACTGAACATATTACTATATGCAGCTTTTTCTTCTATTGACATATTATTATATATTTCATTCATATTTTCAAGCAAAGCAGCCTGTTCGTTTGTAGGCAGCAGTTTTCTGAGAGCAGTAAGGTCTACTACTGAAACAGCATTATCTCCATTCATATCCGCTAAATAAAATTGCATATCGGAAAAAGCTATTTGCTCTGCTAAAAATCTTAAAAGTATAGTTGCATCATCAGAGGTTAAAATATTATCATAGTTTAAATCACCCTTTGATAAATTTATTCTTCTGCATTTAAATAAATTACTATTTTGTATGTTTAACAAAGTATTAGTTGTATATATAGTATTCATCTTGTTATCACATATTGTAAGCTTAGATATCGTTTCAGTTGAATCAGTATCTGAACGTTTTGTGATATGTAACCCTAATATATTTTTGATTTTCGATGTGAAATTACTTGCCGGTTCATCTAAAGCGCCATAATCAAACGCAAGTACACCGTTAAACGGTATTTTTTGCCTACCAGAAAGCCAATATTTAGACCTGCGTCCGTCATATACAGTATATTTTTCAGCTTTTTCATATAATACAGAATCAGAGCTTGTGGTTTCAATAATATAATTATATATATTTGATGTATTTATATCCAAAAGTGCTACTGTATTTACCGGCTGATTTCCTACTTCTATATAATTAAATTGATTTTCTTCCCACCCACAGACACCATAAAATACTGGTATACGGTCAACATTGCTTGCGTATCTGCTTGTTTCATTTAGTGCATCATACATAACCCATACAAAACCGTTATTGCGATAACCGGTTCCGTGTGAATTAGCGACTTTAAAAGCGCCCTTTTCACCTTCTTCTATTATACCGTTGCCATTAATATCGCATTGTATATTATCATTATAGCCAACTACTGACATTGCGTGACCATCACCAAAATGGCATTCATAAATAGCCCATTCATTGGGCGAAACTGTTCCCGTAGTCCTTTTATAATTATGATTCCAATCTGTAGATACTTGTAATATGTATCCGCTATTTAAAAGGGCCTTAATTTGATTTAAATCGGTATCAGTTGGAGATGTTATCGGATTTGTCTTCGTATTAAGAATTATGTCATTATAATAAGTAAGTCTTGTATTTAAAGCACGAACCATTGCCTCAGTATTGGTGGAAATTGAAGTATCATAACTACCATTATTCATATATGGGCACTCAGACATTGTAAGACAACCCTGATGCTCTAATACATAATATGCATTGAAAAAGCTAATGCCATTACCAGTATTACCGCCATTAAGCCAATTGTATACCCATCTTGGCGAATATGCAGTTGATTCTGTAGATGTAATATTATTAAGCTTATTTGCAGCAAATGTAAATTGATAATAGGTTGTTGACCATGCTACACAACTGCCAACCTGTTGTTGATTACCAATAGGCGGAAAGTACGGCGACGTACTCAGATCAACGGATGACGGGAGAGACTGTGTGCTGTACTGTTGAATCTTGGAAATAGAATCAGAGTTTTTAGATGCAAAGTGAGCTTTATATGCATCTATTTCTTCCTGTGAAACATATGGCATTTCACAGCAGCAGCCCTCCTCCTCTGCGCTGGCAGATAAAACAGGAAAACTACTGAAAATTGCACCAATGTTTAACGCTGCAAGCATACAAGCCAGCAGCTTTTTTGAACTTCTCATAATAATACCACCTTTCTCAAAATAAAAAAATTAGAAAAACTATTACTTTTTATTAACTTTTTATAATTAAATAATATCATATATGGTATTATTTGTCAAGAGCAATACTGTATAAAAAGCATGTAAATATTTTGTACAAATCAAACAAAAGCAGAAGAAACAAAGAGAGCCTATCTTAGAACATGCCGCAACACTGCATAGTATAAAGATTTTGTTAAAGCTATTGCAAAACAGTACGATTTATGTTATATTATATACAGGCATTACTAGAAAAGCTTTTGAAAGTATTGCTTGTACATTATAAAATAAAGCAAATAAAAATTTGGGAGAGTATATCATGACTAATGTAAGACCAGATTCTATGGCAAGAATCAATACACCTGAGCTTGCCAGACAATTCATTGAAGATCAGATAGCAAAAATACGCAAACAAGTCGGTGATAAGAAAGTTTTGCTTGCACTTTCAGGAGGCGTAGACAGCTCCGTAGTTGCAGCACTTCTTATAAAGGCAATTGGCAAACAGCTCGTATGCGTACATGTAAATCACGGCCTTATGCGTAAAGGTGAAAGCGAACAGGTTATAGAAGTATTCCAGAATCAGCTTGACGCCAACCTCATTTACATTGACGCTACAGACAGATTCCTCGACCTTCTTGCAGGAGTTGACGAACCTGAAAAAAAGCGTAAAATCATAGGCGGAGAATTTATAAAGGTATTTGATGAAGAAGCCGGAAAGCTGGAAGGTATTTCATTTCTTGCACAGGGTACTATTTATCCTGATATCATCGAGAGTGACGGAGTAAAGGCTCACCACAATGTAGGCGGTCTGCCGGAAGATATGCAGTTTGAGCTTGTTGAACCTGTAAAATTTCTGTTCAAGGATGAAGTAAGAGTTGTTGGAAGAGAATTGGGACTTCCTGCATCTATGGTGGATCGTCAGCCATTCCCGGGACCTGGTCTCGGCGTACGCTGTCTTGGTGCTATTACTCGTGACAGGCTTAATGCACTGCGTGAGGCAGATGCTATTCTCCGTGAAGAATTTGATATCGCAGGATTAACCGACAAGGTATGGCAATTTTTCACAGTCGTTCCTGATTTCCGCTCCACAGGCGTTCGTGACGGCAAAAGAGCATACGATTGGCCGGTCATAATTCGTGCTGTAAATACAGTTGATGCTATGACTGCTACAGTTCCAGAAATTGACTGGAATGTCCTCAAGAAAATAACTAATCGTATTCTTAGCGAAGTATCCGGCGTTTGCCGTGTATTATACGATCTCAGTCCTAAGCCTTCGGCTACTATTGAGTGGGAATAAAAAATAAACATCCCCCGGCAAAGCCGGGGGATGTTTATTCGTCAGATTACATAAAAATTCCGCAGGCATACTGACACATGTAAAGTGCCTATAATATTTTGTTTAGCAAAATTTATACAATCCATGTAAAAATCTCAGATGAACATTCATAATCACGCATATGATCGTAGATATTCCAAATCCACGCTGCGGCAATGTAAATATATCTATAATCTTTATCTATCAAATAAAATGAAACTGCTTTTGTTCCTTCTTTTTCTTCGGTTTTAAAATCAAAAGATTCCAAATTGCATTCCCTTTTATATATTTCGGCGTAAGTTTTTTCAATATCATTTTGATCTGATAAGCTTATTGCAAATGTCTGAGTATCCTCAGTATATCCATATGTAAATAAATGCTCATCAAAACTGCAGCTTTCAATCGGTTTTGATGTTTTTATAGAATATGTATTTCCTATTTCTAAATTATATGTATCTATCCTAATTTGTTTTTCATCATAATTAGTTACTTCGATAATTTTATTCTTATCATCATCAAGATATACATCATGATCATTATTCCAATTCATATCAAATAATTTCATGGCTTTTTCCTCCAACAAGATACTATTATACCA
>CAMWPG010000155.1 GCA_947176075.1 uncultured Ruminococcus sp.
GCTCTCTGCCGTAGCAGTCGTTATATTCGTCCTCGTCAAGTATTTTCTGCATTTCACATACAAGCGGTTCATACTTCCACGGTTAGCAAATGGCAGTTTTAAGTATACAGGTTATTTCTGTAGAAGATCATATCGGAGATATCTTGGATCCAGCAGATTATCTGACAGAATTGATCACTGTCGGACTTGGACAGCACCATGTTCTCACAAGCAGATAAAAATCCATGGACAGTATTGCAACAAAAGCAAAATCAGGACAATTCTTAGGCGGCACACCAAATTTTGGATACGAAATTATAAACGATCAATATGTCATCATTCCAGAAGAAGCTCGTATTGTTAATAAGATTTTTACAATGTATGCAAACGGCAGCAGTTATGAGAAAATTTTATCTGCTATAGGACCGGTACATGTCAGACGTGGAAAAGTAATAGGAAAAAACAGCTTGTATTATATTCTGAAAAATGAACGCTACGTTGGCGTATATAGCTGGTGCAAGCATCATGTAAAAGTTATGGGTAAATACACTGGAAAATTACCGAATGAAAATGCTGTTCGTATAGAAGATTGGATTCTACCAATTGTTAATAAAGATACATGGGAAAGGGTGCAAAAAAGAATGGGCGAAAGAAAACACAATGCTTGTAATAAGGCTAAAAGAGTTTATTTGTTGTCCGGTTTAATCGAATGTACGCAGTGCGATGCACATTATGTAGGACATACTTCAACTAATAAAAAAGGATATTCCACAAGATATTACTGCTGTGGAAATAAATATAGGAATCGAACCTGCTCTTGCAAAAATTTAAATGCGGACGAAGTAGAAGCTTTCGTTGTTCAGAATTTAAAAGCTTATCTGCTTGGATTGGATTTTCATACCATGGCACAAAAAATCGCTGATACTATCAATGGAGCATCAGCAGATTTGAAAGCAGAACGTATAGAACTTGCAGACATAATCAAGCAGATTGATTATGGAACAAAGGCGATTTTAAAAGGCATTGATTATCCAGAACTGCAAACTGAAATGCTCAAGCTGCGTATACGCAAATCCGAATTGGAAGATATAATTGCTAAGGGAGAAGAAAAGAAAACTGTGAGTGCAGATAAATTAGAAGTCCTCTTTCACCAAATGCTTGAAGATTGGGATAACGACTTAAAAGGTGTTTATAAAAAAATGATAAAAATATACGCCCATGCAGACAGATCTTTCGCCCTCAACATAGGCGTACATATAACTGGCTAAAGACTGCAATTTTAATACAATGCACTCTTTTTAAACAGAAAGGGTGCATTTTTGTTTTGGGTTGAGCTATCGTTTTCTTATTGATTTAGCATAACTCATTTATTCAACTAACGAAAACGATGACCTGATGATTGGTTTCAAGCAGATTTTCAACGATTTCTATGCTAAAGATATCAGCAAGAAAGTTAAAACAGGTATACGATAAAAGCAGAAGTCGGGACTTGTAGTTAATCTGCCGATGGGATATTACAAAGTACGTGAAATATTTAAAAAATACATTGATGGATACGGACTTACAACGATTGCACGAAACCTAAATAAACGTGGAATCAAATCTCCCGAATACTTTTCGCATCGGAAAATAAATTCTCGAAGAACTGAGCTGTGTAAGAAATTTTTATGGGCGCAGACTTCTGTAAAGCGAATACTTGAAAATGAAATTTACATAGGAACACTTGTGAATCACAAAACTGTAACCAGTAAAATCTATAAAACAAAAATTACTGTTCCCGTAACAGAACAGTACATACATGAGGAGTTTCTTCCTGCGATTATTGATAAACAAACTTATGAACGGGTGCGAAAATTACTTGAAAGCCGTAAAAAATCAAATGTCAGAGCAAGTAATGGAAGAGCGATTCATCGTTACTGCGGATTAATTAAGTGTACTGAGTGCGGAGCGATATTAATTGCCAAACGCAGAAATTGGCATGATATTGAATGGGTAGAATACACCTGTAACAGCCACCACAGATACGATAAAGAGTATTGCACTCCGCACAGAATTCACGAATCGCAACTTGATAAATTAATTTATGATGAAGTGAAAACGCTGATGACAAGAATCGTTGCTGAGAGTGAAAAGTACGATAAAATCGTCAAAGATTGGCTCGGGCAGAAGCCCGTTTATGATAGGAAAATCAAACAGTATAAGGAAAAAATTACATCATTGCAGAATCAAATCGAAGAAATAATCATGGAGCGTATTGCTGATAGAGAACACGCTTCAATTTACAACAATATGATTGCCAAACGTGAAGAAGAAATCACAGAATTGCAGAATAAAATTGAAGAAAGCAGCCAATATGATGAGGTGAGCCGACAGAAACGTGATAATCTGAAAAGCATGGCTGATTTGCTTGAAGAAATCCTGTCTGAAAGTAAAATCAGCGACGCAAATCTCAGGATACTTGTCATGCAGATTTATGTGCATCAGAATGAAGACAAAATCCTTGATATAAAGTTTGAATTTAATGGGGATTTTGAGGATAGCGAAGCGGTGAATTTTGACAAAGAAACAGCTTGAAATTAGAGTGTCGTATTTCACGATGCCCTTTTAAGATGAAGTGGCGAATTGCCATCCCATCTGTTTTCAAAACTCAGATGTATGTTTATATATTAAATAAATATGTCATTGGTGCGAGTGTTCATAACGGATTTGATTCACACCAATTAAATGCTCAACATCTTTATTTTTACTAAAGTATTTTTCCGCTCCTCAGCAGAACTAGGCAAAAAGAAAACTGCTCAATGTTTTGTCATTGAGCAGTTTTCTCAAACTCTTTCTCAGATTATCAAATCAATAATGAAATTTCTTTTTTCTGCTTATGCAGTCATACTGGTAAAAACTGACGCAGATAAAATCAGCATGATTAACCAAAGCAATGTGCCGTCGTCTCCGGTTTGCGGTGATTTATTACCTGATCCTGTTGCAGGAATTGACTCGCTATCCTTTGTTGCATCACAATCGTGACAATGGATAGACTTGCTTCCTTCTGTTGTGCAGGTAGGCTCTACATCAACGGTATATTCCGCGAAGGAATGATCTTCTGCCACTCAGGATTCAAACCAGCACCGTTCTGACCATAGTATGTCAGAATATTAGTTGCATCTGCAACTTCAATTCTGCCTGCTGTAGAATCATTCTTACCAAGCTTGCTTTCTGTATTAACATCAGCAAGGAAGAATGCTAATGTCTCATAGTTAGCGTCTTCGTTATCAGTAAACTTGAATGGAATATTTACACCTGAATGACCATAATAATTCAGAACAAGTGTAGCATCCGGAATCTCAAGCTTACCATTCAAATCAGCATCACCCTTAACACCAATGTAAACAAGTGACTTAGCATCAAGTGTCTCACCGTTGTAGAATGCTCTTACATAACCCTTATAAACACCATAATAATCGGATGTGTTGTTTGTGCCTTCCTTGAACAATGTCTCAGGAGTCAGACCGCCAAAATCAACCTTATCCATTATATCTGTATCACCTACTGAACCATCCTCAGACTTGAACAGTTCGGAAGCCTTGAACTCTCTGTCATCTATAGAGAAGTAGAAGTTAGGCTCAATAGCCAATAAATGTCCGGTTGCTTCAATTTCGAAAATTTCTACATGTCCGCATACCGCACATTCTCTGTGACCGATTCCGGTTTCTATACAGGTCGGAGCCTTGTCCACCTGATCCGGATTCCAAGTATGTCCGGTTGCAACTATATCTTCTACCTTTTCGGAATATCCGCAAATGCTACATACATGATACGTATAGCCAGATTTCTCGCATGTGGCTGCATGGGTCAATGTCTCGCCGTAACTGTGTCCTGTCGCAGGTATCGATTCTGTCGCAAGAAGTTTTTCGCATACTGTACATACTTTATGCTGACTTCCCGATCCGATACAGGTTGATTCGGCATCTACGATCCATTCGCTTTCGGTATGTTCCGTTGCAGAAATAACCTCACTATCCTTTACCTCATCACAATTCTGACAATGGATAGATTTGCTTCCGTCTGTTGTG
>CAMWPG010000156.1 GCA_947176075.1 uncultured Ruminococcus sp.
GTGTATAGCTGCGCTTGTTAACAATTTGAAAAAACTTTTTATACCGGTACTTATAATTGCCGTCTTTATAGCATCTATGGTTATTGGTTTAAATATTTTATTCTCTAACGAGGTGGATTCAGTTCAAGCAACCATTTCATTTTATTATAATGGAATTGAAAATGGATTAGATCCTAATGGCTGTGAATTTAACAAAACTGATATTACTAACAGTGATGTGATAAATCAAGCACTTTCAGATATGGGCTTTTCTGATGAACTTGCTGAGTCTGTTGAGAATGGTATTTTTGTTGACAGTATCGTTTCAACCTCTGCTATAGATAATATATCAAATTATAAGAGTCTTTATGATTCTGTTGAAGATGGATGGACTGAATCGCTCAAGGATTCTTCATATCATCCTACTGCTTATAGAGTTTCCTTTAATTATGGAAAAACACATTTAAGCGGAAAAGAAGCTGCCGATCTTCTTAATTGTATATTGGACGAATATCAAACATACTTCTTTAAAACATATGGCTACAATGAATCTGTTGGAAATTCAGTTTTGGCAGTTGATTTCGATAGTTATGATTACCTGATCGCTCTTGATATGTACAGTTCAAAACTGACTTCCGTTGAAAGCTATATAAATACTCTGGCAAAAAATGATAAATCTCAGTTCCGTTCAGATGTTACTGGTTATAGTTTTACCGACCTTGCAAATTCTTTAAACATTATACGTTCAGTGGATGTTGATGCACTTACATCTTACATTCTTAACAACGGTGTTATAAGCAATAAATCTATGATACTCAGTTATTATAATTATCGTATGGATAATCTTAAGCGTCAGAAGCAAAGTTACACAGAACGTTTGAATTCTATAGTTAAATCAATCAACGATTATCAAAAAGATTCTATTATTATTTACAATGGAATATCTGAAAATGCTACAACTATAACTGAAACATCAGATATATACGATTCGCTTATTCAAAATAAAATTCAGTTGCAAAATACTATTTCATATTATGATTCACAAATTTCAAGTTTTACAGACCGTATAAATTCAATTAATACAACTACTGCAAGCGCATCAGATGCAAAGAAAAATTATGTTAAGTCTGAGCTTAAAACGCTTACTGAAAAAACAAGACTTCTAATAGAAAATATCAAGATCACTGCTAATGATTATTATAAAACCGAGAAATTTCCAAATGCTGTATCGATCACAGTTCCGGCAGAACATTCAATCATACAGTATATAAAATCTGCCATAAACGAATCAATACGTTTGATAATTATTTTTGAATTTATACTTTTTAGTATTTACCTCTTTATAGCGATCATTTTCTGTGCTAAATCAAAAATAAATATATTTCGCAAAACCTCTGCTGCTATTTTAAATAAATAATAAATATAGTAAACACTAAATAAATTTGTCTTCACTATAAAACTCTTAGTTTATAGCCCTCCTCTTTTTGAGGAGGGCTATTATATATTTAAAGCAACATCGCCTCTGTTCGATGTTGCCTTAAATTTTTTGCTCAAACACGTTATTTAAAATGTATTTGCTGCATATATATGTACCATCTTATATCACACAGGAGTGAAGTACATGAAACAGCAGCAGCCACATGACCGAGCAATTCTTCTCGGAGAATATATTTTAGATAATAAAGCAACTGTACGCGCAGCTGCGGCATGGTTTGGCATATCTAAAAGCACTGTACATAAAGATGTAAGCCAGAAATTATCTGAGCTTAGCCCCTCTCTATATCATGATGTAAGAGAAATTCTTACAAAAAATAAGCAGGAAAGACACATAAGAGGCGGTATGGCAACAAAAAAGAAGTATGAACTTATTGCTGCAATGAATAAGCAAAAAGAAGAAAGCTTAAACAAACCATAAAGCAGAGTTTTGAATAAAAAGCCGGCACGGAAAGGAATCTTTTCCGTGTCGGCTTTGCCGCTTCATACGGCAATTATATTCTTTTATCTATATAAAAGCAGCGTTCTGCGCACACCGATGCTGAAAAGCTCTTCAAGGACGTATTTGAAGAAACGCCACCTTTCACAGTGAATGCGTTCCCTGCTGCTACTCTTATATTGTATGCTGAAAAATCGAGTTTGCAACAAGGTAAATTATGTGTTATAATAAAAACTAATCACTGTAATATTTAGCACGTCTGAAATCTAATATTCCTGAATATGGATCGTAACTGATATCACGATTTCTAATACTATGAATAAGATACCTGTTTTTATAGAAAGCCGGCAGAAATACATTATCCGATTCTATAATCTCCTCTGCCTGTCTGCAAATTACGGCAAGCTCTTCCCAGTCACGAGCGTTTGAAGCAGAGTCGAGAATACTATCCAACTCTTTATTTGAATAATAAAATCTGTTTTTCCCTGTTCTAAATGAATCAAGAACTGATAAAGCACTGTTCCTTATGCCTGTTATTGGATATAAAGCTATAGCATAATCTTTATTTGAAAGACAATCATAATATTCAGACTCAGATACTTTTTTTATTCCTGCATAAAATCCAAAAAAGGACTGCCAGACTTGTATTATTTCATACAGGTCTTCATCAGGCACAACACCCTCACAAACAAGAATGTCTGCTGATGGAAATGATGTTAAACCAAGCTCATGCATCCCCTTTTTAAAAGCAGAACTTATTTCATTCTCTGACATATCTGTAATAACATTTGATGAGACATAATCACTGTATGCGGATATTCCCAAACGTGTTTCTGGAGGAATTATGCCATATGCAGCTTGTATATCATTTTCTGGGTTTCCAGAAAATAAATTTCTTGGAATAGACGCTGAAAATGCCATTCTAATATCATCACTTTTAAACGCTTCCCATTCAGTATTAAGTATAAAACCCAACGTAATAGATCTCCACGATGTTACAGAGTAACCGTTTTTTTCGCTGTAATCAGGATAATATACAGATGTAGACAGGATATCCGACTTGCCAGATGAAAACTCTTCATCAGCCTTAGTTTGACCATTTCTTATGAGAAATGTAACATCTGATGGATATACCTTTTGAACAGTATCATTGGCAGAATTTCTGCTAAGATATATAAGATTATCGCTGCCATAGGGATCATAAAACCATCGACGCATATAAAAACCATTATTAGATATTACAGAATCCTCATCAAGACCATATCGGCCTCCTGTTTGTTCAAAGAATTTACGGCTGCACGGCATCGCTGCCGGTGTTGAAAGCAATGTAAGGAATTCAGCACATGGTCTTGAAAGTTCAAATATAAGCGTATTTGAATTTTCTGCATATACACCCAAAGTATCGAGCGAAGCTTCGTTATCAATAATAGCATCTGCGCCCGATATACAACGAAAATCATCACGATACGGTGATTTTGTCTCTTTTTGAAATAACCTTTGAAATGCAAATACAAAATCCTCAGCGGTTACATTCCACTTTTCACCATCGTCTATTTTGTCGTTTTTATTTTCATCATAATACCAATAGCTGTTGCTTCTTAATGTAAAAGTATATCTAAGCCCATCCTCAGTGATACTGTAATGTGATGCTGTTCCATATGTCAATGTTCCATCAGGCTGTTCCTCAAGCAGTCCCTGCATCATATTTCTAAGAACTGTAAAAGCAGCTGAATTGGATGCTATCTGCGGGTCAAGATTATCAGGATTTTCTGTAAGTGTATAGGTAAACAAATATCCAGATCCATCCCCTTCTTCATGTTGAAACGGCATTTTGCAGCTGTTTAACAAAAACGCAGGACAAAGCAGTATTGCAAACAATCTATTGTTCATATTATACATCCTTTCGCACGGTATATCTTGTCCGATATACTTTCTTATAATTTTATTATACCATCCATTTCAATCAATTACAACCATTATTTTCAATTTTTAAATAAATTTTTATCTGCATAATGTGCAGAAATTTACTTTATTAGAACTTTACAAATTAAGATAAATATGATATAATG
>CAMWPG010000157.1 GCA_947176075.1 uncultured Ruminococcus sp.
ATTCTTATACCATATATCGATCTCACTTTTATCAGGCTTTTCAAAAAGCATTTCAAGCTTATGCCTAAGTCCGTCATCAAGATAATATGCATTTTCTTCTCCTGTTTTTACTTTTCGGTTTCTATCTGCAATATTCATTTTCCATTTTTCATCTGATATTTCAATATAGTGAAATTCATATAGAATACCTCTCGAACTATAAAACTCAGCAGCTTCAATGCGCCATGATCTTTTCCAGAAGCCCCATTCAAGAATAACATTCGTTCCTGTTTTTATAATATCAATTGATTTCTTGTACAAATATTTCTTTATTCGATCAGTAATTTCATCATGATATTCTCCAAGCTCTCTGCCGAAAAGTGCAAATGCAATTTCATCAACTGATAGTACAACTGCATTATTTTTGCGTGAAAGCTGCTCTGAATAATAACTTTTACCGCTGCATATCTTTCCGCATATGAGAATTGCTTTGCCCATACACATATTTATCACCTCAATTTATACTTCAATTATAAAACTTTATATTTAAAAAGTCAAGTTTTTTTAATAACAATCAATTCTAAAAAAAATAATAAAAAAATGATATAATAGGCTTTATTATAATCATACTGCACCGATAAATGCTTTATATCATTTGCCGTGCAATACTTTCACAAGAGAAAGAAGGACTTTTTATGAACACTTTCACACGAAATCTTGAATTCAGCCTAAATGCAACAGTCCCTGTGTTTTTTTTAATGGTACTTGGAACATTTTTTCGTAAAGTCGGACTTTTAGATGAACATTCAGTAAAAAAGCTGAATCAATTCGTATTCAAAGCTCTATTACCTGCGCTTCTATTTAAGGATCTTGCATCAGCAGATCTTGGTTCAATATGGGATACAAAATTTGTATTGTTCTGCTTCTTCTCAACTCTATGCTGCATAATTATAGCTGCTTTTCTGTCACTTATAAGAAAAAATAAAAATGAACGCGGTGAAATAATACAAGCATCATACCGAAGCAGTGCGGCAGTTCTCGGAATGGCATTTGTAAGTAATATATATGGAGAATCCACTATGGTCGCTCCTATGATAATAGGAACAGTACCTTTATATAATATTGCTGCTGTTACAGTGCTGTCAATAACCTCTCCTGATAATAATAAAAAGAAAAATCGAAAGGATATCATTCTTAAAACAGTAAAAGAAGTAATCACAAATCCTATTATTCTCGGCATCATGGCAGGACTACTATGGGCAATATTAAAAATTCCTCAGCCGGAGATATTTTCTAAAACTATTTCATATCTTGCAAATATATCTACACCGCTTTCACTTATAGCCCTCGGCGCATCATTTAAGCTTCAAGATACAAAAGGTAACACACTTCTCTCCTTTGGTATTGCAGCTTTAAAGCTCGTTGTTTTCTGCGCAATATTCCTGCCTGCTGCAATATGGCTCGGCTTCAGAACTGAAAAACTTATATCTATCCTCGTAATGCTTGGCAGTGCTACTACAGGAAGCAGCTTTGTTATGGCGAAAAATTTCGGACATAAAGGAGCGATAACTGCATATGTCGTTATGCTTACCACGCTGCTTAGTGCAATTACACTGACGATATGGCTTTTCATTTTAAAAACGCTTAATTATATCTGATACAGTTTATTTGAGTGAAAATGCAACATTTTTTGCATAATTTATCATTGACTGTTTTATATATTTCGGTTATACTGTATACAGAGTGGTTTAAGTAAGTAAAACGTAAAAACTCAAATACCGCAGGATACGCAACAATCTTGCGGTTTTCCCCTTTTATAAAGAATCTTTTCAGAAACTATAGGCAGATATATATAATCTGTCCATATAAGAAGTATTTGCACAGTTCTAATAATAATTTTTTAATTTGATAAACGGAGGCATTATTATGTTTAAAAGAATAAAAAAATCTATAGGACTTTTGCTGAGTGGAACTTTGCTTCTCAGCTCTGGTGCAATTTCACCTGTTAAGGCGGAGGCTGCAGAAGCTATACCGGCTTTCCCAGGAGCTGTTGGCGGCGGAATGTACGCAACAGGAGGCAGAGGCGGAGAGATATATCACGTTACTAACCTCAATGACAGCGGCGCTGGTTCATTCCGTGATGCAGTAAGTAAATCAGGCAGAATCGTTGTTTTTGATGTAAGCGGCACTATTGAGCTTAAAAGTAATGTAGTTTGCCAAAGCAATATAACTATTGCGGGTCAAACAGCTCCCGGTGGCAGCGGCATAACTCTTAAAAATTATAAATTCGGAATGGGCGGAGAAAATATTATCGTTCGTTTTATAAGCTCACGTCCAGGCCCATATAATGCAACAAGCTCAGGAAACGATGCTTGGGGAGGAGCAGGCGGCGGTAATTCTATCATTGACCACTGTTCTATCGGATGGTCTTCTGATGAACAATGGGGTCTTTACTCGAAGAATGATAATTATACATGTCAGTACACTGTTATAGGTCCTGCGAACTCATGGGGAGGTCATGCTAAGGGTATACATGGTTTTGGTATCATGTTCGGCAGAGCTAATTTTTCATTTGACCATAACCTCATTATACACAATGTTTCCAGAAATTTCCGTGGAAAGGTAACGGACAGAAATGCCGCAGACTTCACTAACAATATCATATATGACTGGGGATATCAGACAACATACGGCACTATAGGTCATGTGAATTATGTAAATAATACGCTCAAAGCAGGAAACTCCACTGCAAGCGGATATCACTATGCTCAGGTTTCAGACAGCGATAATTTCAAGCTCTATTTATCAGGTAACAGAATCCTCAATAAAGACAATACAGTCAGAAATGATACAAATAATAACTGGTCTGCTATATCTTATAATTCGCCTAAAAATCAGGACACTACTATGGAAAATGAGCATTTCCCTATAAAGGCAGGCGGCAAAGACGTTTCTACAGTTCTTACTGCCGAAAGCGCAGAGGATGCTTATAATAATGTAATAAACTTTGTAGGCAACGGCATTTCGCCGGATCAGAGAACTGATATTGATAAAAAATGCGCTGATGAAACTAAAAACGGCACAGGCTCATGCAGCGGTACAGCCGCCTATGATCCTTCTGTAACAGACCTTGATAAATATCATATTGAATGTGGAGTTAATTATGTTTATCCGTCAGCTGTTACTAAAAAAACTATCACGGATGCAGATAATGATGGAATGGATGATGATTGGGAACTGGCAAGAGGATTGAATCCAAATGATCCAACTGATGTAAACGGCGACTACTGCGGTCAAGGATATACTAATATTGATTATTATATAAACGATCTTACTGTAAACGCATTCCCAGAGGGCGTTGTAACCGTTTCGCCAGCCGGTTCTCTTCCAACTATTTCTGCTTTTGAAAAAATCGAAGCGGAAAGCTTCAGTGAACAGTCTGGCGTAAAGGCAGAAGACTGCACAGAAAGCGGTCAGAATATCGGCTATATTGAAAATGGCGATTACATCATGTTTAAGAGAGTGGATTTTGAGGACGGAGCTAAAAGCTTTACTGCAAGAATAGCAAGTGCTATGACAGGCGGAAATATAGAAATTTATCTTGATAAGCTTGACGACAAGCCCATTGCGGTATGCAAGGCATCTGGAACTGGAAACTGGCAGGAGTATACTGATATATCAAGCAATATAGGCAATATCACAGGTGTACATGACTTATATCTGAAGTTTACCGGTGGAGACGGTTTCCTTATGAATGTAAATTACTTCTCATTTGGCAGAGATGCTCTGCCAATAAATGGCAGACTTATAAAGAATCTTCTTATCTATGATAATGAAAATGCATCAGATTGGAACATAACAGACGGCGCTTCTGTGGGATCACTTATATTTGGAGATCGTGACTTTACATTTACATCACTTCCT
>CAMWPG010000158.1 GCA_947176075.1 uncultured Ruminococcus sp.
CGATACTACTGTAAATTTCATCAGTGATGAAGAGTTTGATGCAGAACATAATAAAATGCCTCATGGCGGATTTGTTATGAGAAGCGGAATGACCGGTGATGGAGAAAAAACACATCAGATGATCGAATATTCTCTGAAGCTGGAATCAAATCCTGAATTTACAGCAAGTGTGCTGATAGCTTATGCAAGAGCTCTTTCCAGACTGAAAGATGAAGGCGTAATTGGATGCAAGACAGCCTTCGACATTGCTCCGGCATATCTGTCAAAACTTAGCGGTGAAGAACTTAGAAAAACAATGCTTTAATAAGCATATGTGATACAGGCAGTCCCTTGAAATTGATCGGGGGACTGCTTTCTGTGGATGGGACGGCAATAAAAGATAAAATTATTAAGTTGATGCCGTGAAAAACATAAAAAAATCTTATTTATAATATTTTTTTATAATAATGCCTTGCAAAAAAGGTTATTTTATGTTATTATATAAAGAAAGGAAAATGCCGGAGTTATAAGAACTCGTCTTGCTTGTGAAGACAAGTTCTAAAACGGCAAATAAGCGATCGTGCATTGATAACGCACGGGTTTGGAGAATATTATGCCTAAAAGACAAGATATAAACAAGATTATGATTATTGGATCCGGTCCGATTATTATCGGTCAGGCTTGCGAATTCGACTATTCGGGTACACAGGCGTGTAAGGCACTGCGTCAACTCGGATATGAAATCGTATTGGTTAATTCTAATCCGGCTACTATTATGACAGATGCTGATGTTGCGGACATAACCTATATTGAGCCTCTGAATTTGAGCAGACTTACTCAAATCATTGAAAAAGAGCGTCCTGATGCACTTTTGCCGAATCTTGGCGGACAATCAGGGCTTAATCTGTGTTCTGAGCTTTCAGAAGCAGGAGTTCTTGATAAATACAATGTAAAGGTAATCGGCGTGCAGGTTGATGCTATTGAAAGAGGCGAAGACCGTATAGAATTTAAGCACACAATGGATAAGCTTGGAATTGAAATGGCTCGAAGCGAAGTTGCTTATTCTGTAGAGGAGGCAATGGAGATCGCTGACAAGCTAAAGTATCCTGTTGTACTTCGTCCTGCTTATACAATGGGCGGCGCTGGCGGCGGTCTTGTTTACAATGTAGACGAGCTGAAAGTCGTATGTGCACGAGGACTTCAAGCAAGTCTTGTAGGACAAGTTCTCGTTGAAGAATGTATAAGCGGATGGGAAGAGCTTGAGCTTGAGGTAGTTCGTGATGCTGAAAATAATATCATCACAGTATGCTTCATTGAAAATATTGATCCAATTGGAGTACATACAGGAGATTCTTTCTGTTCAGCTCCTATGCTGACTATTTCAGAGGATGTTCAGGCAAAGCTTCAGGAGCAGTCATATAAGATCGTTGAAGCTATCGAGGTTATTGGCGGATGTAACTGTCAGTTTGCACATGACCCTGAAACAGGCAGAATTGTTGTTATTGAGATCAATCCGAGAACGTCACGTTCATCTGCTCTTGCCTCAAAGGCAACAGGTTTTCCGATTGCTTTTGTATCTGCACTGTTGGCTTGCGGTCTTACTCTTAAAGATATCGAATGCGGTAAGTATGGTACGCTTGATAAATATGTTCCTGGCGGAGATTATGTTGTTATTAAGTTTGCTCGCTGGGCGTTTGAAAAGTTTAAGGGTGCTGAGGATAAGCTTGGCACACAGATGCGTGCAGTAGGCGAGGTAATGAGCATTGGTAAGACATATAAAGAAGCTTTTCAGAAAGCCATCCGCAGTCTTGAAACAGGTAGGTATGGTCTTGGATTTGCTAAAAATTTCAATAATCTTTCAAAAGAAGAGCTGCTTTCGATGCTGAGATTTCCGTCAAGTGAGCGTCAATTCATTATTTATGAAGCACTTCGTAAGGGTGCAACTATAGATGAGATATATGAGCTTACCAAGATCAAACACTGGTTTCTTGAGCAGATGAAGGAAATACTTGAAGAAGAAGAAGCACTTATTGAGCTTAAAGGCAGCGTACCTTCAAAAGATATGCTTCGTCAGGCTAAGCTTGATGGTTTCAGCGACCGCTATCTCAGTAAGCTTCTTGAAGTATCTGAGGAAGATATCAGAAATGCAAGATATGAATACGGTATTCGTGAGGCATGGGAAGGTGTACACGTAAGCGGTACTCAAAATGCGGCGTACTATTATTCGACTTATCATCTTGAAGATGATAACAGCCCTTCATCTGATAAGAAGAAGATAATGATTCTTGGCGGAGGTCCTAACAGAATTGGACAGGGTATTGAATTCGACTACTGTTGTGTTCACGCTGCACTTGCTCTTAAAAAGATGGGATTTGAATCGATAATTGTAAACTGCAATCCTGAAACAGTTTCTACTGACTACGATACATCAGATAAGCTTTATTTTGAACCGCTTACTCTTGAAGATGTTCTTAGCATTCATGATAAGGAAAAGCCGATTGGCGTTATTGCACAGTTTGGCGGTCAGACACCGCTTAATCTTGCAGCTGATCTAAAGAAGAATGGTGTAAATATTCTTGGTACAACTCCTGAAACTATTGATCTGGCAGAGGACAGAGATCATTTCCGTGCAATGATGGATAAGCTAGGTATTCCTATGCCGGAAGCAGGCATGGCTGTAAACGTTGATGAAGCACTTGAAATTGCAAATAATATCGGTTACCCTGTAATGGTTCGTCCATCGTATGTTCTGGGCGGCAGAGGAATGGAAATCGTTCATGATGATGAGATGATGCGTGTTTATATGTCTGCAGCTGTAGGAGTAACACCTGATCGTCCTATTCTTATCGACCGTTTCCTCAATCATGCTACAGAATGTGAGGCAGATGCTATTTCCGATGGTACACACTGCTTTGTACCAGCTGTTATGGAGCATATAGAGCTTGCAGGTGTTCATTCTGGCGACTCTGCGTGTATACTTCCTGCAAAGAATCTTTCTGATAAAATGATCGCTACTATCAAGGATTATACAAAGAAAATTGCTGTAGAGATGAACGTTCGTGGTCTTATGAATATGCAGTATGCTATTGAAGGTGATACTGTATATGTTCTGGAGGCTAATCCAAGAGCTTCAAGAACAGTTCCGCTTGTTTCAAAGGTTTGCGATATTAATATGGTAAAGATTGCAACAGAGATCATGACTGCTGACTTTACGGGAAATGCTTCTCCTGTTGAAAATCTTACAGATCGTGAAATAAAGCACTATGGCGTAAAAGAAGCTGTATTTCCGTTCAATATGTTCCAAGAGGTTGACCCTGTACTTGGACCTGAGATGCGTTCTACAGGTGAAGTTCTTGGTATGTCAGAATCCTTTGGCGAAGCATATTACAAGGCACAGGAAGCAACACAGATAAAACTTCCTACAGAGGGAACAGTTCTCCTTAGCGTTTGCGATCGTGACAAAGCTGAGCTGCTTGAAATTGCATCAGTGTTTAATGAAATCGGTTTTAAAATTATTGCAACTGGCGGATGCTATAATATGATTAAGGAAGCTGGTATTCCAGCAGAGAAAATTTTCAAGGTTTATGAAGGACGTCCTAACATTCCGGATCAGATCGCAAACCATGAGATACAGTTGATCATAAACACTCCAGCTGGTAAGACAAGTGCTCACGATGACAGTTATATTCGTAAGGCTGCTATCAAGCACAGAATTCCGTATATTACTACAATGGCTGCTGCTAAAGCAAGTGCAGAGGGTATACGTGCACTTATAGAAAAGAATCAGTTCGGTGTAAAATCGCTTCAGGCATATCATTCTGATATCAAGTGATAAATATTAAAATAATATAAACATATCTCCCATTAACAC
>CAMWPG010000159.1 GCA_947176075.1 uncultured Ruminococcus sp.
GTTTTTATGTAATCAGTCTAAATTTACGATCTCACCCATAAGGTCACGCGGAGCACTAATTGCATTTGATTCGTCTGTATCAATGTGCATTGCAGTTGCATAGCTCTCAGAAACACGACAGACTACATCGCCAAGAATAGCCTTTCTGCCATCAGTATCAACCTTTACCCATACAACATCTTTGTCCTTAACGCCCATTTCTGCTGCATCCTCAGGAGTAAGATGAATGTGACGCTTAGCTACAATAACGCCCTCACTGATCTCAATTTCACCACAAGGACCTACAAGCTTACAAGCACCTGAACCTGCAACATCGCCGGATTCACGGATAGGTGCAGCAATGCCTATAGAACGTGCATCTGTTGCAGAAAGCTCAACCTGTGTATCCTTTCTGAACGGACCAAGAATAGAAACATTTGGCATTTCCTTCTTAGGACCTATAACTGTTACTCTTTCTTCGCATGCAAACTGACCAGGCTGTGAGAGCATTTTCTTAACAGTAAGCTCCTTGCCATCACCAAAGAGTACTGCAAAATGTTCAGCAGTCAGGTGTACATGTCTTGCTGATGTTTCAACTATAAATTTCTTTGACATGGGAATTACCTCCAGTATATTTTATTTCCAGTTATATTTTACTACATTTTGCGCTTTTCGTCAATAGTTTTCTTAAGTTAATTCTGAATAGCTATAGCCATGAGCGCCATTCCTATGTGCAGAAGTGCTGCTGCAACAAGAAGCGGTGATGACAAGGCAATACGCATTCCACGGCAATTTTGTTTTATTGTGTTTGCAGGCAGTCTTGTTCTTCTTACCTCCATTATCCAGAAGATCATACCAGCGCCGGCAATAAAGTAATAAAGAACATTTGTAAAAAACATTACTGCTGAGCCGATATTATTATCCGGTATTATTTCATATATCCAGTTCATTCCGAATGCCATTGTATTTACCGATATATGGACGATTATAGATGGAATGATCGAGTTATGCTTTACAACGATACGTCCCATGAATATGCCGACAGGTACGGCAAGAAGGAACTGTGCTATATTTTCATGAGCAAGTCCAAAAAGTACTGCACTTGCGATGATTCCGAAACGTTGACTTACACGTGAGAGATTTTTCATAACAAATCCTCTGTATAACAACTCCTCAGTTATAGGAGCAACAATACATGAATAGAGAGCGGTTGCAATAATAGACTTAGCACTTATATATGTATCTATATCCGCAGTATAATCATTTATGCCGCCGGCTTGCATTATCGATTCTACTATTGCATACAGAATAGCTGTGGCAGCTTGTATAAATATTCCCATTAACATATATTTTCCTATCTGAATCTTTTTGATACAGATAGGGCGAAAATATGATCGTACACGTATTCCGGTCAGCCTGCTGCCTACAACGGCAGGTATAAGATTAACCAATAGAAACATAATTCCATTTAGTGCAATAAGGATCGAAGAGTTATAATTCATATAATACTCAGCATCAAGAAGCTTGTCCTTATCAAATGAGCCTGTCATGAAAAATTCAAGAACAAATGAAATGATTATAAATATTATGTTTACGCTTACTGAGCCTATAAGCAGCCCAAGACCTGCTGCATTGAAGAAATGTCTTATCCGCTTACGTTCACTGCGCTCCGGCAGCAGCGGCAGCTTATAATTTTTATCCTTAATACGAGGTTCGATATCACAATAGTTTGTACGATACGCACAATTTTCAGTTGGATTATCAAATGGGTCATACGGATTTATTTTTTTATCCTCCATAATAGTTTCATTCACTCCTAAAATTAATATTACTAATGCAATATTATTATATCATACTTTTTTGTATTCGTAAACAGTAATTTTAAAAAAAATCTCAGAAATCAACTGTTGCCGCTTAAATTCTTTTGTAAAAAAATAATGCTATAATATTTTAAACTATCCTTTACTATAGACAAATGGAGAAAGATGTGATATAATAACATTAACATCACATTTTTTATGAAAGGAGCCGCCTTTATTATGTACCATGAGAAATCATGCGGTGCGATCGTATACCGGAAGTTTCACGGAAATACCGAGATACTTCTTATAAAGCACATCAACAGTGGACATTGGTCTTTTCCTAAGGGGCATGTAGAGGGAAATGAAACGGAAATAGAAACAGCCCTTCGTGAGATCAAAGAGGAAACTGCTCTTGATGTACTTATTGATCCGACATTTCGTGAAACCGTTTCATATTATCCCAAACGTGATACTCTTAAAACTGTTGTATATTTCATTGCCCGTGCAAAAAATTATAACTTTATTCCTCAGGCTGAGGAGATTGCTGACATACGCTGGGTCGATATAGGATACGCCTCCAATATATTGTCCTATGATAATGATAAGCATATTGTCAGTAAAGCAAAATCTGCTATAATGTAATAATATCCTTTATGCCTCTCCGTTTCGGAGAAGATTTTTATTATTTAAAAAAAGCACCTGAAATTACTCAGGTGCTTTTGAAATTATTATTCATTTGGTGCAGGTGATGTTGACTGAGTATTTACGCTGTTGCTGCTGCTCTTTGGTATGTCAATCAGAACAGACGAATCAGATGAAACAACGCTCGGATATTTTCCGTCCCACTTTTGTATCTGCTGATATGTAAGAATGTTTCCGTTAAGTGATGCGTTGATCTTCTCGTTTGCCTCAGCTTCAGCCTCAGCTTTTTTGAGTGTAGCCTCTGCCTCAGCTTCAGCTGCAATAACTTGCTTCTTTGCATCAGCCTCAGCTTCCATTATTTGCTGTTCTTTTTCCGTTTGTGCTTTAAGATAATTCTGCTCTGCTACCTGCTTCTGTTCAATAGCTACGTTGAATTCTTCGGAAAATTCAAAATTTACAATGTTAAACTTATCGATTATAATGCCATAATCTGAAACCTTTTCTGTAAGAGCTGATCCTATCTCATCACCTACAGCAGTACGTTTTGTGATAAGCTCCTCTGCGGTATATTGTGCAGAGATCGACTTTACAGCCTCTTGGATAGCCGGCTGCAAAACAGTATCCTGATACTGTTCTCCGATAGTTTTATAAATATTTGAAGCTGAGTCACTTGTAATATGGAAGTTTACTGCAACAGCGCTTGAGACTGTCTGCAAGTCCTTTGAAACACTGTTTGATTCGACTTCGCATTTTTGTATTTTGTTATTCATCATTACAACAGACTGTACAAATGGAATTCGGAAGTGAAGACCACTATCCAGTGCATGATCACCGACCTTACCCATTGTCACCACTACTCCCGATGTTCCGGCAGGAACGATCGTAATAGTGCTTGCAGTTATAATTAACAGCAACACAACAATAACTGCCGAAATTATCAATGTCTTGATATTTTTCTTTTGCATTTGATATTATCTCCTAAGATTATTTTATTTCGGAAATAATTCCGATAGCATTATTATATCATATGTTTTATAAAAAGTCAATATTGGAACTTAGGATTTGGTATCAGACTGCGGAATTTTAACGCAGTCTGATACAGGATTACAAGCAGCGCAGATATTACAGCATTTTCAGGATCTCAGCCTTTTCAGTATACCCTATGCTGTAGTCTGCCACTTTACCGTTTTTTACAGCAACAAGCATAGGAATGCTGCTTGCACCGAATGCAGCAGCTATTGATGGAGACTGATCCACATTTATTTTGCATATCTTGTATTCTGGATGCTCATTTGCAATATCTTCCAGTACAGGTGCGAGCATTTTGCATGGTGCGCACCAATCGGCGTACAAATCAACAAGTACAGTG
>CAMWPG010000160.1 GCA_947176075.1 uncultured Ruminococcus sp.
TGCAATACCGCTGGAACAGTTGGAAATGATACAAGTATTATTGATTTCTACCAAACTCAGCTCCCAAACGTGAAGATTCTGTCAGCGAAAATAGTGTCGGCTGGGCAGGATATGGAGACTGACTCACAGCTGCGTACACGTTGGAAGAAATCGCTTGCCGGCGCTGGTATCAGTACATATGATTCTATAATAGGCGGTATTCTGCGAATCAGCGGTATACAGGATTGTGTGATCTTTGAAAATGATACAGATAAAAATATAGATGACGGATCCGGTTTTATGATACCGCCGCACAGCTTTGAAACAGTTGTAAGCGGCGGAATGGACGCTTCTGCGGAGATCGCACAAGTTATTTTCGATAAGAAACCTATTGGTATTGGTACAGCCGGAGCAAATGCTTATACAGTTGAAGATGCAGCAGGAATACTGCATACAATTTGTTTTTCATATGCGGAAACCGTTTCAAGCAAAGTTGTTATGACGATTCAGACAGGATATGTTTTACCTGAATCCTATGTTCATGATATTGCAGAATCAGTCGCATCCTATTTTACATCGAATCAGATGGGGCAGACGATCTATCCGGTATCTGTATGTGCTGCGGTCATGAATACAGGACTGGCAGAAACAGTAACGGAGCTTGCATTTTCTCAGTCAGGAGGATTACAGACACCTCTTACCATATCTGCAAAACAGATCGCAGTTTGCGAGCTTAAAGATGTATATATTCGCAGCAGTGATGGAGATTCATACTATCATGTCATCGGTGACGGCACACTGGAAAATGTTGCTGACCCGTGGGAGGTGCAGTCATGAGTGATTCGCTTGTGCATCGTTTGCCTGATTCCTATGCTAAACCTGTAAGAAAAAGGGAAGAGGAAACAGCTACAAACACATGGAAACTATTTGCAGTAAACGAATATCAGACAGAGCGTATTGCAGCTGATATTGATATGCTTTGCGATCAGCTGGATCTGCATATCTGCACTGGTGCATCACTTGATCTGATAGGCAGAATGTATAACATACCAAGAGTAGAAGGTATGTCAGATGATGTATACCGCACGGAACTGCTTGCCAAGATAAGCGGATATTTCAGTGATGGTAGTATAAATCAGGTTTTGCAGTCGATTGCGACAGCTTGTAAAAAGCCGATAGGGACATTGTATTTTATCGAATCTTCACCAGCGATGGTGACTTTGCACATTCGTTCGTTGAAAGCTGCAAACAGCCTTCCGGTTACTCTTGAACAGCTTAAAATTATAATAAAGAATATTCTTCCGGTCGGCGTTGGATTGGAAGATATTATTTTAATAGATGAACAATTCAAGTATTGTACGGCAGGAAAAGAACAGGATCCAGATCTTACTGGTACAGGCTATAACGAGCCTTCAGCCGGTCTGGGAAGCTATATGATATGGAAAGGAGATACTACATGATCACATTTTTAAACCCCATGTATTGGGGTAAACAAAACTGTATACAGCCGACAGATATTGCAAATACCGGTTATGTTCCGGGGGATAATCCGGCGGCAGAACATGAGAATTATTTTCGCAGACAGACGTATTTATGCTTAAAAGAACTGCAATCAATCGTAAGTACGCTTAATGAATACATTGATATAATGCGGCCATATATCGCAATTGATGCGGGGGTATGCGGAGAAGGTACAGAATATTCACTATGCCTCGATAACACCCTGCAAATCACCGGCACAGGCAGCATAGATGCAAGTGTATTTGAACACAGAGAAGATTTCAGCGCATTAGAAGTAAACATCGGCGGCAATGTGGGAATAGGAGCATTCGGAGGATGCACGGAGCTTAACACAGCAAATATAAACTGCGTAAAAATTGGCAGCAATGCATTTATGGGATGCTCTAAGCTCGGCTTTATTACCATAGGCGAAAATGTAACAGAAATAGAATCTGGTATTCTTACAGGCAGTGGATTTTATATCCCAAACGGAATACGCATTATGTACGCCGGAACTACAACAGAATGGAATGCTATAACAAAAGCTGATAACTGGATAGGTTACGGTGTCACTGTAGAAAATGGTGTTGTGATATGTACAGATGGAAATGTGGAGGTGTGATATGAAAGGAATTATATTTACAGAAAATGGCGTAAAGTGTATTTTTGATGAAGCTGAGGAACTGGAGAATATCCAGTCCGGCGAATCGGCAGATGTTATATTTGGTAAAATTCAGAAATGGTTTCCGTACTTTAGCGAATTCAGTTCCCTTTTAGACGGTGATAGAAATTTGGTGTTACCGGCTAACATTAAACTGAACAATAAAACGCTTATATCACCAGGTACTGGTGACAGCTCCATACAGATAGGCATTAAAAATAAAGCTTCTGGTATTGGTTCTATAGCTATAGGCTCACCGTACCTTGCGGGAAGCGATAATGGAAATGCAGCATATGGCAATTATTCATTAGCGTTCGGAGATAGTAATATTGCAAGGGGTAATCACTCGTTGACGATTGGTTATGATAATGAAACATATGGTGAGCATTCATTGGCATTTGGGTACGGCAATATTGCATCTGGTAAATTTTCATTAGCATTTGGAGAAAATGTTTTAGCATCTAAGCCATATCAAGTGGTATTCGGAAAATTCAACAAAGCCGATATAGAACAAATATTTATCATTGGCAATGGAGTTTCAACAGAGGCTCGTTCCAACGCTCTTACTCTTGACTTTGACGGCAATCTTCGGACTGCTGGTGATGTTACTGCTACTGATTCTTCAAGTAATAGTGTTAGCCTTATCAGCATTAGCATTCAATTAAAAAACGCACTTGATAGAATTGCCGCACTTGAATCAAGCAGACAAGCATCTGAAAGTACAAACGATGGAATTACGGAGGAATGAACATGAGTAATTTTTTTAAACCAATAACCGCACTGGAAGCTTTTCTTGGTAAGATAGCTGGCATATACGATGGTCAGCTGCCAAAGCCGACCACAAGGCAGCAACTCTTACTTAAAAAAATCGCACAAAATCAGGCGATCACACAAGAATCACTCGGCATGAAAAAGAGTAAGAATATGCTGAAGATCACTGCTAAAACCACTACAAAAAACGGTGTTACATTCACTGTAAATTCTGATTTTAGTATTACCTGCAACGGTACTGCAACAGCGGATTCAACTCTTGATCTATGCCTTATAACGCTGCCGCAAAACGTAAAGTATACTCTTACCGGATGCCCTGCGGGCGGCAGTAATAGTACATACAAGCTATATTTAATCGATACGATTGAATGGATCAGACTGCCGCAGGATAAGGGCAATGGCATAACATTTAGTCCGTCTGACACTATTATGTGGAAGGCAGCTATAAAAATCAGCAGCGGTCAGATCTGTGATGATCTTACATTCTATCCAATGCTCAGAAAGACTGATATGTATGATGATGCAGAATACGAGCCTTTCTCAGCAGATTTGCAGACGCAGATAAATGAATTAAGAGAACAGATCGCAGCGGCTTCGGCGTTGAATACAACAGTTTTAGATGTACAGGGCGGTGATAAAACAGAATGAAAGGGATCATAACAGTTATAATTTCAATTTTATCTGCATCGGGCATATTGGGAATCGGAACAAGAGCTATTCTTGCACGTCTTAAACGTCAGGAAACCAGACAGAAAGCTGTTGAACTGGGTGTACAAGCCTTACTTCGTGACCGTATGCTGCATAGCTATAACAAGTATACAGAGCTTGGCTATACGCCGATATACGCAAAAGAAAACTTTGAGAATATGTATCAGC
>CAMWPG010000161.1 GCA_947176075.1 uncultured Ruminococcus sp.
AAATCATTTTGATCGATATAACATAAATTTCGGTGGAGCGCCCTCAAAAAACAAAGAAAGTATTATTTTTGGAAAAAAGAAGCAACCGTCTAATTTTAAAAAATAAAATATATGTGGAACATGCTATCAATTTCGTAAAACGTTTCCGTATTCTTTCGGAACGATACCGTAATCGAAGAAAGAGATTCACTCTCTGTTTTTCTTTGCTTGATTGTATCTGCAACTTTGATATGTATGTTTAAGGCAACACCGCAAGCCTAAGCCTGCGGTGATCGATTTGTTCCAAAATGAAATTAACCCTATATCACTCAATTTTTGTTCAGATAGAGAGATTTTTATTGATTGACAAGCATACGCTTAAGCAGGCAAAGGTCAAATATATTAATTTTATTGTCCTTGCAAATATCAGCATGACGCCAACAGGTAAGTTCACTGCTCTTACATATTAACCACTTCTGGAGCATTATTGCATCGGCAATGCTTACTACGCCGTCAAGATTGCAGTCGCCTATAATATCATCATTTTCATATGGATAATTTATACTTAACCAGTTTAGATTGAAAAGATAACCGTCTCCGCCTTTGAATACGAAGTATACATCGTGTATGTCAGTTGTTTTTTCGATCTTGCATTTTTGTGTTGACCAATTCTGCCAGCCGCCTGTGCTGCTGACATCCATACTGCCGATAAGTTTTCCGTCAGGAGAACCGAGATGTACTTCAATTGATCCGTTGCTGCCGTTTGAAGCAACACGGAAATTGATCGATTCAGCGCCTCTGCCAAAGAGAATGTCTTTAAAGCCGATATAATCTCCGTTCTCGATGTATGCTACATCCTTTCCGCCCTCGCTGCAATTTTCAACGTCAATACCTGACTGCATATTGTAGTCTTCAGCCTCGATAATATTACCGACAGGTGCAATTGTTCCCGTAACAGTAACTTTACATTTCGCTGTAAATTGTTTGTTGCTGTTTTCCAGCGTTGTTGCTGTGATCTCTGCCGTACCCTCAGATAATGCTGTTACAACACCCTTATCATCAACTGATGCAACAAGCGGATTTGAAGAAGTCCATTTCACGACCTTATCAGTTGCATTGTCAGGGTAAACAGTCGCTGTTATAGGAGAAATGTCACCTGCGTTTAATGAAAGTGTTTCATGATTCAATGTGATTCCCGTTACATTTACAAGCTGACCGTTCAATTTCCATTTTGCTTGTATTCTCTGATTATATTCAGGCATGATAAATGTAGCACGTGAGCCGTTTTCGTTTATGGAAGTCACTTCCATAGCATCGATACCGACCTGCCATCCGTCAAAGGTATAGCCGGGTCTTGTTTTGGCATCAATTGTTACCAGCTCGCCGGGTGCATGATACTCAACTATGGAATTTCCCATAGAGTCGCCGACATTATTTATAACCAGTACGCGCTTTTCTGCTCTTTGTATTCTTACAAGATGCATATTTCTTGCACCGACTGCTTCTGTCTTAGTATTGCCAACAGGATTAATGCGGAAAACCAGAAGCTGGTCAAGGTCATATCCTTCCAGAATTTTAACACGCACTGTTTTACTACTCTCACCGGCTTTAAATGAAACAGTCGTATCGTCCAGAAAGCTGAAGTCTTTATCTATACGTGCATCTCCTGCAACAGGGACTACTTCAAAATCCATTGTTTCAGAGGCAGGTTTGTTAAGTTTCAGTTCGAGATCAATTATGTCACCGGGCTTTACGGAAGAATTAAGATTGCTGAAGCTTACATTTACATCTTCTGTTAAACCAAGATTCTTATTATATCCAACATCAGTTTTAGGATATACAGCATATGCACCTCTGTCTACGCCGTTATCGCCTGAGCCTATAGCGGGGCTGCCTGCTTTCAGGCGGAAATCATCTGCGGCAGCGTTTTCAAACATCGGATCCTGTGCAAGCTGAGTTTTTGAATTCATCTGAGCATTAAAGGCATCAACTGTAATTGAAGGCTGTGACGGATCCATATATCGAACATAGTTTGATTTTCTTGGGGAATACCACAGATTATTTCTGAAAATCTGTATGCCGCCGCCCTTTAAGTCGATACCGTGCCATGAATGAAAACCGTTTACAGTGGTTTCTTTTACCACAATACCTGAAGTATCATTACTGCTGTACATACTATTTTCGTCTTCGTAAGCAATATTGTTTCTGACCTCATTATTCCATGATCTGTCCAGAGAAATACCAGTTTTCAGATTATAAGTAACATTGTTTACCCATCTTGCATCCCATGTTGAACCAGTATCCCAGAATGCTGAATAGAGTCCTGTTTCTATACGCTGTGCAGGGAAATTCATAAAGTATTCACCCAAAGGCATACGCTTGTTTTCATCAAGTGGCTTGTTATAGACGATATTTTCATATGCCCAGTTTCTTGTACATTCTGATTCATTAAACATGAAATAAGCTGTATTATGTGCAACGTTTCTTACTGCGGTAAAATCTCTGACGCTGATATCAAGCCATATTGTACCTCCATTGACTGAGCCGCCAGAGTAATTGAAAGCAAATGCGTTATTTCTATTACCGTCAGCTCTGCCGCCTAAGGTTGACGATTCCGCACCGCCTGCGCCGGCATTTTTGCCTATAGCACCGATAAATGTATTCTCGGCTATAATGCAGTCCTTAGAACTGTCGTCATAGCACAGGGTTTCGCCGTAGACACTCTGAAAATAATTGTTGCGTACAACATTTTTTCGTCCTGCGATAGGGATTGTAACATCAGGACGCAGTACACCCTGAGCTGTCCACTTCCATGGCGCATTGTAAACACAGCCTATATTTTTAAACTGGTTATTGATAACGACATTTCCGTTACCTCTTATGTTGATTGTGCTTCGTGCGTATTTGTAATCCTCAAATACGAAGCCTTCGATCCATATATAATCACGACCGAACAGATTAAAAACATCTGTAAGTTCATTTTTTCTTGCTGCAATTGAATATTCAATACCGGCATTGTCGTAATGCTGTACTTCTTCTTCCTTCCAGCCAGTATCGTTGAGCCACTGCGCTCTTACTTGCGGAGTGATAGTTGAACCGTCAAAAATATCCTTGTGCTTGATTATAACTTTGCCCATATCGGAGGTTTTTTCAGGTCTGAAAACGATCATAGCGTCCTCTGTACCTGATACTTTAGGTGTTATGTCGTCCTCAATATAGATTCCAGGACGAATAAGAACAGTTGTCCCTGGTGTTACCTCGTTGGCAGCTTTTTTGATGGATCTGTAAGGATTTTCCGAAGAACCGTTGCCGGTATAGTCATTACCGTTTTCGGCAACATAGATAAATCTTTCGTTTGTTTCGATTGCTTCCACTTCATACACATTAATGATACCCATATTAAAAAAGAGCATCATTACGAGGAAAAGACTTAAAAATCTTTTCAATTTAAATTTCGGATTTCTTATTTTTGGTTTCATTTTTATAACCATTCCTCTCTGCTGCAAATTGTTTTGGCTGGAAAGAATACTCTTTTACCGCCCATATAAAGGATTGCTGTTTAAGACTACAGTCTTGTAAATTTTATTTATCATTCCTCCTTAAAAGTTATACAAATTAGTATCACTTTTGCTGAGAGCCTGTTCAGTATCTTTTTATATGCATAAATGATGTGCAGAAAAAGATGCTGAACAGGCTCTAATAATTTCCTTTCAATAATATTTTGCATAGAATCAGTGCCGAACTCCTATGCAATTCTGTCTATTATAACTATTATAA
>CAMWPG010000162.1 GCA_947176075.1 uncultured Ruminococcus sp.
GTTGGTTTATATGAACAAATCAAAAGTAATAAGGTTTTTAAGCGTTATAGCATCATTTGTTATGCTGATAGTAACATTGCCTGATTTTTCAGTGTCAGCAGCATACGAGAATACTCATATAAATACTGGAAATCAGCGAGCAGATATTGTTGCAATAGCGCAAACACAAGTGGGATATCATGAAGGAAGTCTTGAAGGCACAACAAAAGGAAGTGACAACTACACAAAATACAATGTAGAACTATATAAAATCGAGGGTTCATATAAATATATGTGGTGTCAGAGCTTTATTGCTTGGTGTGCAAAACAAGCAGGCGTTCCGTCAGATGTAATTAAAAGAACAGCAGGAACAGTTGATGCAATGGATTTCTTTAAATCAAAGGGAGTATGGCAGGGAAGAAATTATACTCCACAAAGCGGAGATATTATTTATTTTTATTCAAGCAGCAGCAATAGCGGTTATCATGTTGGTATTGTCGAATCAGTATCCGGTTCTACTATAAATACTATTGAGGGAAATTACTCCAACAAAGTTGCACGTCATTCTGTTACTGTGGGCAGTTCTTCTATTGTTGGTTATGGTGTGCCGAATTATGTTGTTCCTGACCCTAATCCGCCAACATATAGTAACCTTACAGCAAATAAAACAATGATTGCTGTTGGAGAAGAAATTACTTTTACTGCTTCTTCTGATTATGCTACAGGATTTACAATCGGTATTGATAATGAAACCTCACGTTACATCACTCAGGAAATGCCAAACGGACAATTAACTTTAACTTTTAATGAAGCCGGTTCTTATGAGGCATATGTTACATCTTATAATTCTAAAGGTTATGTTGACAGTTCATGGATTGGCTTTAAAGTATATGATTCAGCTCCAACGTGGGCTACTTTAAACACAGAAAATTACATAACTAATTTTAATGTGAATGATACAATTAATTTTATAGTTAATGCAGATATTGCTACTGAATGTTATATTAACATTGATAAAGACTTCAAAAGATTAGTAAGTGAAAAAATTTCTAATAATAGTTACAGTATATCTTTTAACGAAACAGGATATTATACTGCTTGTGTAACTGCAATAAATAATAAAGGTTGGATTGATAGTGAATACATAGGTTTTAGAGTTTTACAACCTGTTGATTTAGGTGACGAATCAATTGTTTACATAGAAAACTCAGTCACCAAACGTCTACTGAGCGTAGAAATAAAAGACAATACTAAAACGGAAAATGTATTTGGTTCTGAAAAAAATTCTTCTTATGCACAAGAATGGAGATTAAAAAAACAGGAAGATGGTTCTTATAAAATCATTCTTAATAATGACGGACGTTGTTTAGAGATTTTTAACGCTGAAACAACAAATGGTACAAATATAAGCGTATATATAGAAAATAAAGATTTTATAAATCAAAAATTTTATATTTATAATATATTTAATTCTTACTATATTAAACCAGTTTGTTCAGATTTATTTGTAGATATGACATATGATGAGATCAATAATGTAGCAACATATGGATATGCAGATGACTGGGATCATCAAAAATTCAATATTATACCTAAATCAGAATATATTGTCAAGGGCGACATCAACTCAGATTGCGAATTCAGTGTGACCGATGTAGTTCTTCTGCAAAAATACCTACTAAACCTCAAAAATCTCAACTCAGAACAGCTGCAGATTGCTGACATAAACAGTGACGGACGTGTAAATGTCTTAGATCTTGCGATGCTTAAAGAAAGTCTCAAATAAATTATCCCCTACAAAAAGAAAAAGCTCAAGAATACCGAATTCCTGAGCTTTTTTACTGCTTTTATATAATATATTAATTTTCCGAATCTTTCCTCATAAGATCGTCAATAGTTATGCCGCCGAAATAGTCGAGAGTCAGCTTATGAAATCCCTGCCACATTTTAAGAGTTCTACAGCTTGAAGCCTTTTCGCAAGGCTCTGCGCCGCATTCAAGACAGGCTACAGGGGCAAGATTGCCGTCCATAAGACAAAGTATCTCCCTTATTGTGTATTCATAAGGCTGCCTTACAAGCCTATAACCGCCACCCTTTCCATGCACCCCCATGATAAGATTATTTTTTGTAAGTATTGGAAGTATTCGCTCAAGATATTTTAAAGACAACTCCTGACGTGCTGCTACATCCTTCATCGGAATATATCCGCTCTCATTGTGCTCTGCTAAATCTATCATAACACGAAGCGCATATCTTCCTCTTGTCGAAATCATCATTTTTTATCACCTGTTATTTTAAAGCGTCAAATCCACGCTGCAAATCCGCAATTATATCATCAATATGTTCTGTTCCTATTGATAGACGAATTGTATTCGGCTTAATATCTTGCTCCGCAAGCTCCTCTTCATTTAACTGGCTGTGCGTAGTTGTTGCCGGATGAATAACAAGACTCTTTGAATCGGCAACATTTGCAAGCAATGAGAATATTTGCAAATTATCAATAAATTTGTGAGCTTCTGATACTCCGCCCTTTATCTCAAATGTAAATATTGAACCGCCGCCATTTGGGAAGTATTTTTCATAAAGAGCATGATCAGGATGCTCAGGTAATGACGGATGATTCACCTTTTCCACAAGCTCATGACCTTTCAGAAATTCTATGACCTTCTTGGTATTCTCAGCATGTCTGTCAATACGCAGAGAAAGCGTCTCAACGCCCTGTAAAAGCAGAAATGCTGCAAAAGGAGAAAGAGTTGCACCCGTATCTCGTAAAAGTATTGCTCGGATATATGTTACAAACGCTGCCGCACCTGCTGCCTTTGTAAATGATACACCATGATAGCTTGGATTAGGCGCAGCAATGGCAGGATAATTCCCTGACTCTTCCCAATTAAACTTGCCTGAATCAACGATTATACCGCCCAGTGTTGTTCCGTGTCCTCCTATAAACTTTGTAGCAGAATGAACTACAATATCAGCACCATGTTCAATAGGTCTTATGAGATACGGTGTACCAAATGTATTGTCAACTACAAGCGGAATGCCATGCTTATGCGCAAGATCTGCAAGTGCATCAATATCAGGAATATCACTATTTGGATTGCCCAGAGTTTCAATATAGATAGCCCTCGTATTTTCCTTTATAGCTGCTTCAACCTCTTCAAGATCATGAATGTTTACAAAGCTTGCTGTAATTCCGAAATTTGGAAGAGTATGAGCCAGAAGATTATAGCTTCCACCGTAAATAGATTTCTGTGAAACAATATGACCGCCATTTTGAGCGAGTGCTTCTATAGTATATGAAATAGCAGCAGCACCTGATGCAAGCGCAAGCGCTGCTACTCCGCCTTCAAGAGCTGCTATACGCTTTTCAAAAACATCCTGCGTCGAATTTGTAAGTCTTCCATAAATGTTTCCTGCATCAGAAAGATTGAATCGTGCTGCTGCGTGTTCGCAATTGCGAAAAACATAAGATGTAGTCTGATAAATCGGCACTGCACGTGAATCTGTTGCCGGGTCCGGATTTTCCTGTCCAACGTGAAGCTGGAGTGTTTCAAATTTTAAATTAGCCATAATATATTTTCCTTTCAGATTTAGATTTTAAAAATTTTTTTGCATGATATATCTTAGCAGCACATTCGTCCAAATCTGAAATTTTCTCTTAAAAGCTTTTGAAAATATAGCTTCATAATGTCAATCGCCGCCCTTTTATGTCTTTTCCATACTTGTGTGGTATGTTGTTACTACTATAG
>CAMWPG010000163.1 GCA_947176075.1 uncultured Ruminococcus sp.
ATACTATATCATTATATGATGGTTTAAAAGAATCTTTTGAATGGTATAAAAATAATTTAGATAAAATAAATAAAAAACCATTTTTAGAGTATATTGATAGTAACTTGCTTTAATTAAATTTTGATTTATTTAAAAATTGATTTCCGTGATTTTTTTTAAAAAACTTGACAAAACCGTATAATGATGATATAATTAAAAAAATTATTATTGCCACCGGGTAGTTGAATGCAAGAGCATTTGTTGCACATCGTTAGGTCTTAGAAGATGTGTTAACAAATGCTCTTTTTAGGAGGTATTATTAGTGTTAAAAAAATTGCTTTCTTATTTTTCAATTTTTGAGATATGTTTGTGGTGTTTTTCAATATTGCTTACAGTAATTTCATTTACTGTTTTTGATAGAGAAAACTACATAATGCTTATAGCCACTATAATAGGAACAACTTATTTGATTTTTAATTCAAAGGGAAATCCGATAGGTCAGGTGCTTTTGATTATATTCAGCATTTTATACGGAATCATTTCTTATAATTTTTCTTATTATGGAGAAATGGTAACTTATATTGGTATGTCAACACCTATGGCAGTGTTAGCCTTGATTGCATGGCTTAGAAATCCTTATAATGGGAATAGATCGGAAGTACAGATTAATTCTTTGAAAAAACAAGAGATTGTTTTTATGATAACACTGACTGCGGTGGTAACATTAATATTCTATTTCATTCTGAAGTATTTTCAAACAGCTAATTTGATACTAAGTACAATTTCTGTTTCCACGAGTTTTTTGGCTGTTTATTTGACATTTAGAAGAAGCCGTTATTTTACACTAGCTTATGCTGCAAATGATATAATATTAATACTATTATGGATTTTGGCATCCTCTACTGATATTTCGTATATGGCTGTTACAATTTGTTTTATTATATTTTTATTGAATGATATTTATGCATATATAAATTGGACAAAAATGTACAAAAAGCAGCAAGCGAATTTTATTATGATAAATTCTGATTTTCTATAGTAAAGGAATGAGCAAAAAATTCATTTATCAGCTGCTTTTTCTAAAGTTTTTATCTGTAAATATTCTTGCAAATATTAGCCCAAGTGGAAGTGAAATTACTATAAGAAGAGCCTTTGTGATCCAAAGCGCTCCGCTTTGAATATCGTTTAGTGCCATATAATATATACCTTTATACATGAACATACCAGGAACCATTATAACAATTGATGGTACGGTAAGTGTAATCCGTGGAAATCCTATTTTCTTCTTGAGAGCTGATGCGAGCAAACCTGAACATAATGCACCTATAAATGCCGCTGCACCAACGGGTATTGACGTAAAGTCTATCAGCTCAAGACGGAGTGTATTTACAAGCATTCCGATTATTCCGGCTGTACATGCCATTTTTTTGGTACTGTTGAACATAAGTGAGAATCCATATACACCACAGAAGCTGGTTATCAACCTCAGTACAAGCATAAGCGCAGGATCCAATGAAATTTCTGCAAATTCTGAAGGTTGAAAATTAAATATAAATGCTGTTATCCAGCCGGTAAGAGTTGCAACTATAATAATAAGGAGAGCATATGTTATACGTTCGATACCAGAACGAAGATCCAGCTTTGCAAGATCTAATCCTCCTGTTATAAGTGGAAATCCTGGAATTACAAAAAGCATTGAACAGATATATCCGGCTTGATGTATATTAGAGATATTAAGCAATATTTCGGCAAGCTTTATAAGCAGAACATATACGCAGCAAGCCGAAGCAACTCCAACAGTTACATTTGCAAATAATGTGATATGGTTTTCCAGAAGCTTTTTACGGATAAAATTACCTATACCTGCACCAAAAAATGCGCATATCATTTCAGCAGGACCTCCGCCTAAAAGAAATGTGAATGCACAGCAAGCGAATGCGGCAGCGAGTCCAAGCTGCCATGCTTTATAGTTACACGGCATTTCTTGAAACTTATCAAGGATTCTATGAAATTGTTCTACAGAATAACGATGAGCACGCTCATGAAAGCCGTCTGCAAATATTTCAAGTGAATTTAGCCTATCAGTGTTCACTCCTGTTGTATTTACGGATAATGCGTTCGTATAGGTTTCGCCGTTTTCGATACAAGTATATTCAATTGATAAAAGCCCTACATCTACCGCACAGGTGATATTAAGCGCCCGTGCAAGCTTATTCATTGAAGCTCTTACTCTCCAAGCTCCTGTTCCTACTGACAGCATCATCAGACCTAACCTACCTATTAACGTTGCCTTTTCTTTAAGTGATGCATTTATCGCTGGAGTAGTATCTTCGCTTTCGACTATTTCATGCCATTCTATAGACATATGTTGTTTTCTGAATGTACTCATTGCACACACCTCAATTGTTATTTCTATATTCAGTATATCATTTTTTATTTAAAAAGTCAATCACTTGAATATAATGATTATTTCAAAAAATAAAAAGCACTTCGGCAGATTTTACTCTGCTAAAGTGCTTTTGAATATATCTTAATAATCGATAATTACTATTAAGACTTATCTAAGACTTATCTTTTCTTTTTGCGGATCATGCCGGCGATAATAGCCAGTACCAAAGCAGAACCTCCCATTCCGGCAATAGACATTATACTATCCTGCGTTTTAGGGGAGCTTGTAACATTTACGCTGCCGCCTCCGCCGCTATTTGATGTATTTTTTCTTGTTGTCGTAGTGGTTGTTGTTTTGGTTTCACCAGTAGTTACAGAAGTATTGGTTGTTGTAGTATTAGTTGTTGTTTCAGTGTTTGTAGTAGTTGTAGTAGTTGTTGTAGTAGTGGATGTAGTAGTTGTAGTAGTTGTTGTTGTAACCGGTGAATATCTGTCGTACATTACGACCGTCATATCTGTATTTGGAATACTTTGTCCGCCTGTTAAGATATAGATAACTCCGCCTGAAATCATAAAGTCGATAGATTCAGCCATAGCATAATCATCAGGTGCCTGTACTTCTGTTAATGTGTAAACAACATTTTCAAGAAGTCCGTAAATACGATAAGGCGCATTTCCGGAGATCCACTGTGTAATAGTACCTTCAGCTGTGCTGATCTGGAGCATAGCTCCCGGCAGTTCTCTGCCTGTTATAGCGTCATTTACGATCTCCTGCTTACTGATATCAATATCATAAGTCATGAGTTGTGTTTCAGTTGTAGATTCAGTCGTTTCAGTAGTTTCCACTGTTTCTGATGTATCTGAGGTCTCATCCGTACTAATATATGTGGTCTCTGTTGTAATGATTGTTGTTTCTGTAGGAGTTGTTGGAGTAGGAATCACTTCGTCAAACATTACAATTGTACCATCATTTACTATGCTCAAGCTTCCGTCACGATTTATAACATATACATCGCTACCCAGAACAGTGAACTGAATAGAAGCAGCATAGAAGTATCCGTTTGGAGGTGCAGTTTCAGAGAGTGTATATTTTACACCTTCCTTAAGACCAGAGATAATATGGAATGTGCCGTCAGATACCCATGAGTCAATAATTGTTGAATCATCAGCAGTTACTCTCAGGTAAGCACCTATTACTTCAGCGCCGGTAATATTACCGCCAGCAATTTCACGCTTCGCAATTTGAACTTGCTGTGTTACCTCCGTAGTAGTTGCTGTTGTCGAAGTTGTAGAATCTGTTGAGCCGAGAATATCGCCGTTATCACTTGTG
>CAMWPG010000164.1 GCA_947176075.1 uncultured Ruminococcus sp.
GCTCTCTTTCGACAGCTCCATTATTATACCATACCTCCCCCCACTTTGTCAATACTTTACTGCGTAGGAAACTTTACACATTTTATATCGTTATATATACTTTTTATACAACAATTATTCTATGTCTTCCTCACTATTTATTATCACATCTTCAGCTGTACACTGCGCTTCAATCAAATAATCCATTATTTTCGTAAGTGATTTCTTAATCTCTACATCATCTACCTTACTATAAGTTTTCTCTATTTGTTCCATTACATAACTCATTCGGTTGAATAACATTAAATACACTTTCTTGTACATAATCATCTTAGTACCTTTCATATTTATTTAAGTGCAAATTATACTGTGTTAATCTTATTATGCCACAAAACGCACCAAAAGTCAACAGAATAATTTCCAACATGATAAAATATTTATAGATAAAATAAAAGGAGATCATCATGGCTGGCTACAAAAGAGTACGTGATATAAGGGAAGATTCTGATATGACACAAGCACAAGTTGCCGATCTTATCTTTGTTAATCGCAGAACCTATTCCTGTTATGAGACTGGCGCACATATGATGCCTCCAGAAGTCTTAGGAAGACTTGCGGATGCTTTTGATACAAGTGTTGATTATCTTATGGGACGAACTGATGAAAAAACGCCTTATCCTAAACCGAAAAAGGTCACCAATACTCCTCGCAAGATAGATGTGACAGGACTTTCTGAGGAACAGATTCAGCATATCCAAAATTTTGTAGACGATTTAAAAGCTTTACAAGACGATATTGATCTTGAATAATACTAAACAAGGCTGCCCATAACGGACAGCCTTGTTTTTGGAGTGTATATATATAAAAGGAGAGTGTATTGAAATTTTATTTATTTTTAGATCCAAGAAAGCTTAAATCAACAAATTCTGTGCCACGGCTTATTTCTTCAGAAATATCAACGCCTGTAGGCTCAAGCATAAGATATAAATTCTCTAAATCATCAGTATTTACAAGAAATGCTATTTGAAGATTAGCAGTATCGCCTGCCTTGAATGGCTCAATATTATTTTTACTCATTACATGATCTGTGCTGATACTGAACATCATATCATCAACTTGCAAATCATGCATACTATCAGTATAATACATATCTTCCGATTCATATGTATAATTAAGAATATTTCCATCCTTATCTATACGAACCATACTTGGGCAGATACATTCATACCAATCAATATTACCCGTATTTTTATAAGTTACATCTACTACAATCACACTCATATCCAAAATTTCTTCGCTGACCTTTTCTGTAAGTGTATTAACATTGTCACCATAGCGATACCATGTGCGAACATTATCCTTAATCGTACCATCAGGATTTGTATATTCGCTGTAATCGGCAGGATCATTAAAGGAATCAGTTGTGATTCCATCAAAATTATTCTGGATTCTGATATCATTAATAGTAGCCTCTACAGAATATGTTCCTTCCTCCATATCTTCAACCGATACGATAGGCTTGCCTATCTCAGCAAGTTTGATGGACGATTGATTTATCTTTGTATTAATCTCATAATTGTCAACAGGTTCTTCAGATCGCTGATTTTCCAGCCAATTCAGTGCCACCTCAGTATCCCATGATTCAAGGTAGAGACTTTCAAGTATCTTGTCACGCTCTTCATCGGAAACATCACCCATTATATAAACCTGAGCTGCATATGGTGTATCTTTAAATGCCACCCATACTTCATCACGTCTCTCCTCAAAATCCTGGCTATGACCTATAAGGATAACACTATTACCGTTTACATCGGTATATGATTTACTTGTAACAGCGCCTTTTATGCTTTCCTGAAACAGCTCATCACCTGTAGGTATCTTCCAGAACAGTACGCTTATACCACGCATTCCATCTGTATGTGCGCCATATTTCATAAGACTTGTATGCTCTTCACCGGAGTGCAGTTTCATATCCTCAGGCACCCATCCTACATTCAGAGCTTTTATTTCCATGGAAGGACTTTCGCCCACATCAATTGTAATATCTCTCTGATACGGCGCTGGTGATGCCATGTAGGCATTATAGATTCTTGTTCCGGCATAAACAGATGTCGGCACAGCTACAAGGGCAGCAGCTGCTGCTATTGCAAATATGCTCTTCCTGCGAAATACGGGTTTCTTCTCAGTATTATGTATATTCTTCATAAGTCTTTCCTTTCTTTTCTGATAACGATTTGAGAAAACGTGTATTTCTGCATCGGGAGAAAATGCGTCCTCTACAATTTTATCAAAGCATTCATCTTCAAATGGTAAATAATTCTTTTCCATAGGGTACGGCTCCTTTCTGCTGTCTTGCGGCTTTTTTTGCACGTTCATAGCGTTTTCTTACAGCCGGCTCACTTAAGTTTAAACGCTGTGCAATTTCTCTAAATGAAAGCTCGTCACAACACCTGAGCAGCAGGATTTCACGAGCAGATTCATCAAGCCCCGAAAGAATATACTTTACTGCTTCTGAACGTTCCATATGTTTAATATATTCCTCGATCTCATTATGTTCATCCGGAATTTGTGCTGCTGTATCGTCAAGCTCTGTAAAATACTGAGAATCTTTCATATTCTTTCTGTAGCGGTTAATTGCGGCGTTTTTCACAGTCTTTACTACAAAATGTTTTGTCTCTGAGCTTCTTACATCTCTTATAACAGCATTGCTCCGTATGATCGCCACAAATGCATCATGCACTGCATCCTCAGCCAATTGTACCTGTTTGAGAATAGCATATGCAATGCGATACATTGGCTGTTCGTATAATTCGTAAAGTTCTTCCACCTTACGGCTGTTTTCATCTGTCATCGTTTAAATCGCTCCCTTTCTTAGGACGTCCTATATATAATAACAAATTTGCAAGTCAGTTTGTGACAGCAAAATCAAATTTTTATTCAAATAATTATTGAAAGAAAATCGCAGCTATAAGAGCGATACACATATAGAAGTAACGCCCGAAAGTAGTTTTTGAATCTGCTTTCGGGCTTATTTTAGTTATTGGTTTATTTGCATAAATCAGAATTTGTTGTTATGTATTATATCCCAGTTCAGTTGGTAAATTATTCCAAAGTTCTGTTCTTGTCTTGTTTTCTCTCAATTTTTCTAATATTTTTATATCAGGATTAGGATAGACTATAAAACCATCTTCTTCACCCTTTTCAGGACAAATTTGGAAAGCAAGTTGTTCTTTATCTATTGAAAACTGTGCATTTACTCCTTTTTTATTTCCCCTTGCGTCAAGTCGTATCCACTTTTTATACTCTTTGATATATACACCATTAAGCCCATGATATACTAAAATAGGAGTTGTTTCATCATCTAAAATCAGCTTCTGATAACAAAAACCTGCTGGAATAGATTTATAACGTAATAAAGCAGCTAATAAGTGAGATTTTGCAAAGCAAATTCCGTGTCTGGCTCTCAATACTTCAGAAGCAGCACATGTGATTGTATTCTCATTTATATCTGATGAATGAGAAACGATATCTCTCACAAATTCATACGCTGCTTTGATAAATTCAATCTCGCTATTAGATTTTTTGGATAACAAGTCAGCTAACTGAGTGATAATTTCATTTCTGTAATCAATCACATCATCTTCTTTTAAATATTTTTCTAAGTTATCTGTTGACGGTGTTATGCTTATA
>CAMWPG010000165.1 GCA_947176075.1 uncultured Ruminococcus sp.
GTTTATGAGAACCTGATGCAGAAAAAAATTGACCGGCAGAATAAAATTAAACATCTTCAGCAGTTTGTTTTTCAGCTTGAAAAATCTGATTCCCCCATCGATACTTTTGACGAGAATCTATGGCGAATTATGATCGATAAAGTTACCGTGTTTCATGACAACAGAATGATATTTCAGTTTCTTGACGGAACGGAAATAGAAGCATAACAAAAGATAAATATATTTTAATTGAATGGTCTGTTACCTGAAAACAGGTACAGACCATTTTTTTACTTTTCTATATCGTTTTCCGCTATAGTTCTGAAATCATTAAGAAATCTTTCGGCAGCCTTTGAAAACACCTGATATTTTTTCCATACAAGATACATCTGCGCAGGCTTCAGCGGATAAAACGGTCGAAAGCAAAGATTACTGTCACCTGTACAGTTTATCAGCTTATCAAGTGTAATGGCATATCCCATGCCTTCATCTACAAGCAGAGAACCATTAAAAATCAGATTTGATGTTGCTGCAACCTTTATTTTTTTCTTAGGTATTCCAAGCCATTCAGAAAGCTCGACGGCATTCATCATCTGTCTTGATACTATCAGCGGACGATCAACAAGCATATCAGAAGTGATGTATTCATTGACTGCTAAATCGCTGTCCTTACTCATAAGCACTCCCCATTTATCATAAACAGGAAATTTAATGTGTTCAAAGCTTGAAAAGTCCGATGGTTCAAACAATATTCCGAAGTCGATCAGACCTTTATTAAGCTTGTCTATGACATCTATTGAGTCACAGCTGATGTTGTGAAATGTGATTCCCGGATGCTCATTCTGGATTTTCTGCACAATTTTTGCGATGATTCTGACAGCGTCCGTTTCACCTGCGCCAACGTAAACGTCACCTGTGATTTCCTCATTTTCTGCTATCATTTCTGTTTCTGTTTTTTCCACAAGGTCAATAATTTCCTCTGCCCGTTTCCTGAGAAGCATTCCGTCCTCAGTCAGTTTGACATCATGATTGCCGCGTTTTAAAAGCTGCTTTCCAAGCTCCTCCTCAAGCTGATGAAGCTGTCTTGATAATGTGGGCTGCGTAATATGAAGCTTCTCAGCTGCCCTTGTAATATTTTCTTCTCTTGCTACTGTTAAAAAATATCGTAACACTCTGATTTCCATAAAGCACCTCCTGATAATATTATACCATATTCAGCAATGCCTTTCAAGCATTTCATGAAATGCAAAATAAGTATTGGACTTTTATTTTTTGATATAGTATAATTAAAATATAGGAAGGGCGTGATGATATGCCGATTGAATCTGAAAGACTGGAAGAATATCTTGACGATATAGGCTGTCCTCTGAAAGAAAAAACTGAGATTCTGGACTATGCCGAAAATCATGATATACAAAATATAATTCGATTGCTTCGCAGGCACAGGCAGTCAACACTCGATACGATTCATAAAGAAGAAAAACAAATCAGCTGTCTTGATTATCTCGTTTTTCAGCTTGAAAAAGAAATGAACACCCAATGATGAAAGGAAGATGATTATGTTAGGAAATTTTTCTTACGCAAATCCCACAAAGCTCTATTTTGGAGATGATTCTCTCAAATCACTGAACACAGAACTGCCATAGTACGGAAAGAATGTTGTTCTCATTTACGGCGGAGGCTCTGTCAAGAAAAACGGACTTTACGATGAAGTTATAGAAATTCTGAATTCCAACGGAAAAACTGTCTCTGAAATTGCGGGCGTCATGCCAAATCCGACGATTGAAAAACTGTATGAAGGCATGGAGATCGCACGAAAAGCCAATGTTGACCTGATTCTTGCAGTCGGCGGCGGTTCTGTCTGCGATTACGCAAAGGCTCTCTCCGTTTCTGTAAACTGTGACGAAGATCCATGGGAGAAGTATTATCTCAAATTTGAAGAACCCTCCTGCGAAACGATTCCCGTAGGCTGCGTTCTGACAATGGCTGGAACAGGTTCAGAAATGAATGCCGGTGCAGTTATCACAAATCACGCAAGCAAGCTGAAAATCGGTCATGTTTTTGCTGATGAAAAAATCATGCCGAGATTCTCGATTCTCAATCCGAATTACACTCTCACACTTCCGAAATATCAGATGTGTGCAGGAATTTATGATATTTTCAACCACATCTGTGAGCAGTATTTCTCCGGCGATGACGACAACACAAGCGACTATATTAGTGAAGGACTCATGAAGTCTCTCATACACTCCAGTCGTATTGCAAATAAAGATACACAGGATTACGAGGCAAGAAGCAACATCATGTGGACAGCAACATGGGCATTGAATACTCTTGTTGCAAAAGGAAAATCTACTGACTGGATGGTGCATATGCTCGGTCAGGCGGCTGGTGCTGTTACTGATGCAACTCACGGTATGACGCTTTCAGCAGTTTCACTTGCTTACTACAAATACATCATGGACGCAGGTCTCCATAAATTTGTCCGTTTTGCAAAGAATGTATGGAATGTAAATACTGTCGGCAAAACAGATAAGGAAATTGCTCTTGATGGTCTTTCAGCAATGGAAAGCTGGATGAAGGAACTCGGTCTTGCTATGAATCTCAGAGAAATTGGAGCAACTGAAGATATGATCGAGGATATTGTAAACGCTACTCTTATTCTTGACGGCGGATACAAGGTATTCACTAAGGAAGATATTCGTAAAGTCATAGAAGCTTCAATGTAAAATCAATTTGAGAGGTGCTATAATGAAAAGCAGGATCATCTCTTTGTTTGTTACAATTACAGTGGTATTCTGCGGCTGTTCAGGCTTTTTAAATACCACATTAACAGCAGAAGAAACTAATAAATCAAGCTATACCTACACTGTGCAGGATGCTGTAAACCTACAGGATTTTCTGCTTAACAGACCTATCAAAGAAAGCCTCAATGACAAGCCATATGACATGAACAATGACGGTGTATGGAATATTTTTGATCTATGTTTGATAAAAAGTGAGCTGTTAATTCCGTCTGAAAGTAAAAATGATACGATCGTTGTATACTTTTCAAGAACAAACAATACAGAAAAAATCGCAGAACACATCATTGATTTGACTAATGCAGATAGCTGCAAAATCGAAGCTGCTGTACCTTATACAGATGCAGATATTCGATATCAAGATAATAACTGCCGTGCCAACAAGGAACAGAACGATAAAACTGTACGTCCGGAAATTGCAGAGCCTATCGCATCCATCGACAGCTATGATGTGGTTTTTATAGGGTATCCCATATGGTGGGGAGAAGAACCACGCATTATTGATACATTCCTTGAAAGCTATGATTTCTCCGATAAAATTGTTGTTCCATTCTGCACATCAGGAAGCAGCGGAATCGCCGCAAGTGAAAAGAATATCGCAGATCTTGTATCAATTGGAAATCAGCTTAAAGGAAAACGTTTCTCCGCAAATGCTTCAAAATCAGAAGTTGAAGAATGGCTGAAGGAAATAGATATTATGAAAGAAAATTCAGAAGATAAGCTCTACTTAGCGATAAATGACACCAAAATATCCGCAACATTTGAGAAAAACAGCTCTGCGGATA
>CAMWPG010000166.1 GCA_947176075.1 uncultured Ruminococcus sp.
AAGTCATTTTATAAAGGTTGACAAATATAATATATTCTGGTAAAATAAAAAAGTAAGTTACAGATTAAAAATGGAGGAAAATACTATGCTTCATGCCAGGCGTCTATATATACAGGCACATGCTGTCTCCGATCAAGGTAAGGTGCGTAATAATAACGAAGATAATTTTTTTGCTGACGGCATAGTTAATCCTGACCCTCAAAAGGGTGGAGATATAACCATTGCTGAAAAGAAACTTACCAGTCATATATTTGCAGTCTGCGATGGAATGGGAGGTGAATCATATGGTGAAGATGCATCTGCTATTGCAGTTACTACATTAAAAGCACATTATCAGAATATAAAAAAATCAAAAAAAAATAAGCTTGAACAGTCTGTATGTGCTTATACAACGGATGTTAACGATCGCATTTGTGAAATGATATCAAAAAGAAATTGCGGAAATAGCGGTACTACACTTGCAATGCTTTTCTTTAACAAAAATTATGCATATCCTTTTTATATCGGTGATAGTCGTATATATCTTTATGATGGATTCGATCTTTATGCTCTGACCAAGGATCAAACATTGGCAGCTGCAATGCTTCAAAATGGTTTGTATACGCCAGAACAAGCAGAAATGAGTTACAGCAGAAATAAGCTTATGCATTTTCTTGGAGAGGACAAGAATGGAAATGGACTTAATGCAACAGCTCAGTCTCCTATTACATTGAAAAAGGGGATGAGATTTCTTCTGTGTTCAGATGGACTGACTGATATGTGCAGCGATCTAACGCTTTTTGAGATATTATCAGATCCAAATCAAAAGGATTATGCTCAATCTCTTGTAGATATGGCACTTGATGCCGGTGGGACGGATAATGTAACCGCTATAGTTATTGAAATATTATAAATGGAGATGTTAAAATGTTACTATTAAATGCTTTTCGTGGATTTTGTATGGCTCTTGCTGACAGTGTTCCCGGTGTTTCAGGCGGCACTATTGCCTTTCTTCTTGGATTTTATGATAAATTCATCTTTGCACTTAATTCACTTGTAAGCGGTAAAAAAGATGAAAAGAAAAAGGCTCTTATATTCCTTGTAAAGATTGGAATAGGATGGATAATCGGCTTTCTGGGTGCTATGCTTGTCCTTTCAAAAATATTCGAGTCACATATCTATGTTGTAAGCGCACTATTTTTCGGACTCACGTTGTTTGCAATACCATTGGTGATTTATGAAGAACGTAAAACAATGAAGCCGCATCTTAGCTGCATACCTTTTACTTTTATAGGAATTGCAATAGTAGTAGGTATATCTATTCTCAGCAAAACGATCGGCGGTGGAGTTTCCTTCGAAGGGTTCAATATAGGTATACTTTTGTTTACATTTATTGCTGGCATGATTGCTATTTCTGCAATGGTTCTTCCCGGCATATCCGGTTCGACAATTCTGCTTGCTTTCGGAATATATGTACCAACAACAACAGCTATTTCATCTGTTTTGAAGATGGAAAACTTTGAGGCTCTCCCATATCTGTGCGCTCTGGCATTAGGTATTATTACAGGTATTATCGTGGTGATAAAAGCTGTAAATCGTGCTCTTTTAAAACATCGTCATCAAAGTATGTATACTATAATCGGACTTATGATCGGCTCCCTCTACTCTATAACGCAGGGACCGACAACTCTTGATACAGCAGAGGGAAATATGCTTGAGCCACTTACATTTTCACATATTGTGAACGATCCAATTCTTATTGTACCATTTATTGCAGGCGGAGTTGTTCTTGCACTTCTTGAATTCCTTCGTTTTGTAATGGAGAAAAAGGAAAAGTAATAAATTAATAAAAAATGATGAAATAATTAAAAAAATTAAAAGTTGCCAAAATCAGGCTCTTTTGAGTATTATTTTTAACTAACAAAAAGAAACAGCGCTAAACACCGAATTTACGGCGAATAGCGCTGTTTCTTTTGCATTTTAAAAAGTGGTGGATAGTTTTTATCCATTCCATATTGGATACTTATTCTTATCATTTTCAGTGATTTTACGTATCACTTTACACGGAACGCCAGCAGCAATTACTCCATCAGGGATGTCCTTGTTGACTACACTGCCGGCACCGATAATAACATCATTTCCTATGGTTATACCCGGCAAAACTGTAACATTTGCACCTATCCATACGCTGTTTCCTACAGTAATAGTAAAGGCTATCTCAAGGCCTTGGTTTCTCTGTTCGCTGTCAATAGCATGACCTGCTGTAGAAAATACGCAATTAGGAGCGATAAATACATTATCACCAAAAATGACCTTTGCTCCATCAAGAATAGTGAGATTATAATTTGAGTAAAAGTTTTCGCCAATTGAAATATTAAAACCATAATCGCAATGGAAAGGCTGGGTAATAAAATAGCTTCCCTTTATGCTGCCTATTATATTTTGCATGATTTCATTCTGCTTTTCCAAATCAGATGATCGGCACATATTAAAATCATAGCATAGATCAGCGCATTCAATACGTTTTTTAATGAGATCCTTATCATTATTTGCATCATATAGATATCCTGCTTGTGCTTTTTCAAATTCTTTCATAGTTAAATTCCTTTCAATTTCTCAGTCGATTGAAGCAATATACATTTTAAAACTGCTAAATCAAATATGTTTATATTACCATCCTCCATCAGATCAGCAGCTTCACATTGTTCCTCTTTAAGAGTGCAGCTGCACAAGAGATATTTTTGAAGAATTACCGCATCAGATACCGTAACAGCACCATCTAAGTTAATATCACCTATTATTCTGCTGGATGCAGTAATTTTTTGATTTAAGTCAACAGTATACCAATTGATAATGCCATCATATTTATCTGCAACTGCCCAGGTTAATATCTCATCCTGTACAATAGGCTGAATAGAAGTATCAGACAATCGTGCATTGAATATACTTGTTTCATTTTGCAGCTGATTTCCATATTGATCTATGATTACATAACTGATATGATCGAATGAATTGTTCTTAAACGTTTCCCAGAGAACACAATATCTATTGCCTCTTAATGAAACAACCTTCACACTGCCAGCCTTTGTCACATCATCGCATTCTGTCAGCCAGATTACATTTTTGTCTGCAACATTCCCTGTCAATTCATCAACACGATCAACACCTGCTAATGGAAGCGAATCTTCCGGATCACGTGCAACAATCCTTACAAAAACATCATAAATTCCAGTGCGATATTCTGCATAATGATTTGAGGCATAAAAACGTTCTGACTTACCGACAATCGCATAGGTTTCAGAATTTACTGCAATTCCTCCCATCAATGTGTAGGTGGCATTTTGATGCTGTCCTTCTTCATTATAAATTCCACTGATGTGATATGCAATTTGTTCAAAAATATGACTTTGATTATTTATGATTTCCTGTAAAACATGTCTATTATACACATCTCCGAGCCCACGAGACGCTCATGAATCGAGAATGAACAAAGAAGGATGTTAAAAAAAA
>CAMWPG010000167.1 GCA_947176075.1 uncultured Ruminococcus sp.
TCATATCTCTATTTTATCATATAATTGTTTGATTGTCAAGTTGCTATACTATATATGCAGCTTTATGAATATATAAAGACGGAGATAGAAAACAGTAATATCAGAAAAGGCGAGAAACTGCCGTCAAAACGTGCACTGGCGTCTCATCTTAAAATAAGCATTATAACAGTCGAAACTGCCTATGCTCAGCTTATGGCAGAGGGCTATATTATTTCAAAACCCGGCAGCGGATATTATGCAGATACTTTTGATGATTTTCAGCAATCGGAATTTTTACAGGAGAAAGAAGAGAATATCCCGGAAGAATCGGAGATACTTTATGATTTCCGTACAAATCGCATAGACACCTCTGATTTCCCATTTTCGACATGGGCGAAGATATCAAGGGAAGTGCTAAGCGAAAGAAGTGAGGAGCTTCTTAATGCCTGTCATGCACAGGGAATACCTAAGCTGCGTCTTATGATAGCACAGTATCTGCGTGATTTTCGTGGATTGCAGGTGTCTCCTGAACAGATAGTAGTCGGAGCGGGAACGGAATATCTGACTGGACTTATTATACAGCTTTTAGGCAGAGATAATGCCTATGGCGTTGAAAATCCCGGCTATAGCAAGGTATATGAAATATTCAGCGCCAATACATCAAGAGTATTTCCCATACCAATGGACGAAAAAGGCGCAAGCGCACAGGCTATTGCAGGATTTGGGATAGATGTCATCCATGTCACTCCGTCACATCATTTTCCGCTTGGGACGGTTATGCAGGTAAGCCGCAGACAGGAGCTTCTGAGATGGGCATATTCAAAGGAGGACAGATATATCATAGAGGATGACTATGAGAGTGAGTTCCGATATACGGGCAGACCAATACCGCCGCTTCAAAGTATAGATAAAAATGGCAGAGTCATCTACATAAATACATTTACAAGAACATTGGCACCGTCTATGAGAATAAGCTACATGGTACTGCCGAAGGAGCTTATGCATAAATTTACAAGCCGTCTGGGTTTTTATTCCTGTACTGTACCCGTATTTGAGCAGCTTACTCTTGCAAGGTTCATGGAAAAGGGGCATTTTGACAGGCATATAAACCGTATGAAAAAAATTTATCGTGAAAGGAGAGATATTCTGGCGGAAAAAATCTCTGAGGCAAAGTTCGGAGATATAGTAAAAATATCGGGTCTTGATGCTGGAATGCATATGCTTCTGACAGTAAACAACGGAATGGATCAGAATGAACTCGTGCTTACTGCTGCAAGATGCGGTGCAAGGGTTTACAGATTGTCAGAGTATTATTCATTTCCGGTGTCTGATATGCCTGAAAATACAGTTGTAGCCGGATTCTCAGGACTTTCAGGACAGCAGCTTATAAAAGGTGCAGAGGCTCTTTATAAAGCTTGGGCAAAATGATAATGCAAAACTCAAGCTTATTAAACTGATATATGCACATAATTCAAAATAGTATTTAAATGAAAAACACAGCGATTTTTATCTCACTGTAACTGTTATCGCTTTTATTACAAAATACACCTTGTTTATCAGATTTTATATGTTATATTCATTTGATGAATAATATGTTATCAGCAAATTAAACATTTTGATTTTAGCCTATACTTTTTGATTTTTCTTATACAATTTGATTATTCATCAAACGGGTTCAAATTTGAGGTTCAGTGGGTTCACTTTATTTTGATTGAAAATAAACATTAACAGAATTTCAGAATAGAAATTTGTAAACCTAAAGTACATAAACACCGCAAAAAGCCTTATTCTACGGTATTTTGGCTATAGATTTTGTATCAAAGTTCGAGGTTACATATCAATTTTTCCCGAAAGTGCATCTGCAATCATGCGGTTAAAAGCATCACGATGCTTTGTATTTGCAGCACTGATTCCTTCGTCAGCGTATAATCCGGCGTATTCCCATGCTGGATTTTTTTGTATGTAGTTTGTGTAATAATTCACCTGCGCCTCATAGGAAGTGAGCTGTTCCTCGCTGTCTGTAGAAACTCTCGCATAAGCTGCAACTCTGCGTTTTCTGGTACTTGTTTTCGGAAGATGCGTAACCATATTCATGGTCGGCGGAATGATTCTTACGGCTCTTTCGGACATGATTTTCTCCTCCTTGTATCTAATCCAGCTTGTATTCTCATTTCCTTTGTCCAGCTTTCAGAGCGTGAACGATCTTTCCATTGTGCTGAAATTTCACGTCCGTCACGGAAAATAAAGGTCAGTTCATTCGGTGCCGGAATAAGAATTTTCTCAATCTGATGTTCAAAAATTTTCGCATCAAATTCGGGAATTTCAAGCAACTCACAGCACACATTGCTCAGCATATTTTCGGGAATTTGCTTTGCAGTAGGACAATATTTTTTACCCTTCGTGTTATAAGTAGCACAAATCCAGACCACACCTGTTGCCGTTGTTTTTCTGCGATAATTTTTGCCGCAGCATCTGCACTGAATTTTGCCTGTAAATGGATAAACATTGATCGTTGAATTAGGCGGAGTGAAGTATTCTCTCTGTTTCTATAATCGCTTTTGAACAGTATTAAAAGTTGCTTCTTCAACAATTGCCGGATGAGAATCATCAATAATGTATTTATGTAATTGCCCTTCATTCGTCATTTTACGCTTGGTGATATGATTCTCAGAATAAAACTTCTGTAAAATCATTGTACCTGCATATTTCTCATTTTTCAGAATACGCAGTACACTTTCATGACTCCACTGATTTCCATTTTTTGTTAAAATTCCTTGCTCATTCAACATATTTGCAATTGCAAGTTTTCCCATTCCTGATAGATAACTGTTGAAAATCAATCTGACGATTTCAGCCTCATCAGGTATTATTTCAAGGCTGCCATCAGCTGTTCTGCGATAGCCAAGCATAACGATTCCACCAATCTTTCCTTGTTCAAAATCTCTGCGAATCTGCCACTTTTTATTCTCACTGGCAGAGTAACTCTCTTCTTGTGCATATGATGCAAGAATGGATAACATCAGCTCTCCGTCTGAAGAAAGACTGTGAATATTCTGTTCTTCAAAATAAACATCAACACCTAAATCATTCAGTTCACGCACTATTTCAAGCAGTGTGACGGTGTTTCGTGCAAATCTCGAAATTGACTTTGTGATAATCAAATTCAGCTTTCCTGCACGGCATTCCGCAAGCATTTTTTGAAAGTTTTCACGACTGTCCATTGTTCCTGTCAAGGCTTCATCGGCGTATACTCCGCAGTAAAGCCAGCCACGATGATTCTGAATCAAATCGCTGTAATAGCTGACCTGCGCAGACAATGAATGCAGCATTGCATCTTTGCCGTTTGAAACTCGTGCATATGCCGCTACACGCTTTAATTTCGGCTGTTTTGGCATAGGGAACTGAACTTTTTGTATCAATCGTTCCATGATACCCTCTCCTTTTGATTTTGTCAATAATACTTGACACATTTTTATCGAACAATTTTCAGGCAGC
>CAMWPG010000168.1 GCA_947176075.1 uncultured Ruminococcus sp.
GGTAAAGTGATTATGAAACTGACAAAGTGGATACCTAAAATCTCAGGTTCTACATGGCCAGGAGGCATAGCAGGTATCCTTATGAAAAACTTTGTAAAGTATTTTAGCTTTCCTGATAATACTCGTATTGTTATGGTAACCGGAACAAGCGGAAAAACTACTACTACCGGTATGGTGGCTGAGCTTATAAGAAGTTCCGGCAAATCCATATGCACAAATGAACTTGGTGCGAATATGGATAGAGGTGTTGCTACTGCGCTTATTAGTCATTCTGATATGTCAGGCTGCGTTGATGTTGATTATGTGGTTCTGGAAGTGGATGAGCGCTATCTGAGACTTATTACTAAGCTTTTGAAGCCGCATGTTATAATAATGACCAATATTCTCAAGGATCAATCTCAAAGAAACGGCGAACCGGGTATTATCATGAGAAAGATACGTGAAGCTATTACGGATGATGTTCATCTTATCCTTAATCGTGATGAACCGAATAATGCTTCCTTTGGATTTAAGCATCCGTCTGTTGAATACTATGGTGTGCAGGGCGCTGCTTCATACAAAACTGAAAATTCATTTACAGTTTCATGTGTTTGTCCGGTCTGCTCCGGAATTATTCGTTATGAGTATGAAAATATGCTGAGCGTTGGTAAATTTGCCTGCGAAAATTGTGATATGAAGAGCGAAGAAAATGCTGCTGTAGTGTCACTTGTTGGTGAAAATACTATCTCTATAGGCGGCAGAACGTTTAAGGCAAAATACTTGTCAACATATTTTCTTTACTGCTATGCTTCCCTTATTGCATTTGCAGCATATGAAGGTTTCTCTGATAAACAGCTTCAAAAATCTATGGAAAACTTCACTATACAAAGCGGCAGAACCGAAGATCTTGATATTGGCGATAAGATGATCCATTATCTGCGAATGAAACAGGAAACACCTATCACACTACAGAATTCTATTGATGTTACTTACAGCGATCCGTCTCCTAAGGTAGTTGTTCTGGATCTTAGTGAAGTAGTGGATTTTCAGCCGCATTATACAGGAAACTATTATTCGTATGATTGTGATTTCGGTAAGCTTGAAAAAAGCAATGTTATAAAATATATATGTATGTCAAAAACAGTCTGCTATGATGCAGCAGTGAGACTTATATTAGAGGGAATTCCAAAGGACAAGATAACGGTTATTCCTACAGATGATTATGATGTTCTTATTAAAGAGTTGGAGCAATATGACTGCAAACAAGTATATCTGCTTACATGGATGCATTCTTATTATAAGTGCTTAGGCAGTGTGGAGAAATATCGTAAAGCAAGGGGGCTTGACTAATGCAAATAAATGTACTATGGCTGTATCCTGATAAGATGAATCTGCATGGTGATCGAGGTAATATGATGGCACTGTCTGAGATCGCAAAAGCTATGGATATTTCTCTTAATATAACACGCATAAATTCTGCTTCAGAATTAAAAAAGCTTTCTGATATTGATCTTATATATATTGGTTCAGGACCGATGGGGCATATGAAGAGAATTACAGACGATCTGAGACAGATTGAGGTGGAGATAAAGAACTATGTTGAAAAGGGCAGCCATTTTCTGATAATCGGTTCGAGCGGCTGCATTCTTTCAAAAAAATTCACAAGATATGATGGCACTGTAGAATCAGGTCTGGGAATTCTTGATATGACAGCAAGGGAGCTTAACCGTAAAAAGATGCCGTATGTTACAAGGGAAGTATACGGTGATGATATTTTATTCAAAACATCAGACGGTATGGAAATTGTTGGATGTCAGATCCAATGTATGGACTTTACTCTGCAAGGAGCTGAATCCTTTGGTAAGGTTATTTACGGCTACGGAAACAATACAACCGATGGAACAGAAGGGGCACGTTATAAGAATGCAATTTTCACAAATACAGTCGGACCTCTTCTTTCTCTTAATCCGTGGTTAGGTATACGTCTTTTATCTGATATTGCAGAGAAAAAAGGCACTATTATAAAGGATTTTGATGAAAACAACGTAGTATATATGGATTATGCACGTGAATCTATGAAATTAAAGAAGCAGTTTATTAAGGAAAAATTCAAACTGCCCAGACTTCGTGCAGATATCTGATCGTAATTACAAAAGCTCAGCGAAGTATTAAGAATACCACCGCTGAGCTTTTTCTGTTTAATTGTAAAATAAAAGCTATAATATGTGTTGACATTTATGACAATAAATGCTATAATTTTAACAGTATCAAAATGCTGCTAAATGGAATAATATCCTGAGAAGGCATTAAAAGGAGGAGCTATCCATATGAAAAAAAGAATAGGAATTTTGACAAGCGGCGGTGATTGTCCGGGACTTAATGCTACAATAAGAGGCGTTGCAAAGGCGTGTTATGAAATGCTTGGTCAGGATAATGTTGAAATTGTAGGCGTTTGTGATGGTTACTACGGTCTGATTAATAATATATGCCGTGAGATGAAACCAGAAGATTTCTCAGGTATTCTCACAAGAGGCGGCACTATTCTGGGTACAAAGCGTCAGCCATTTAAGATGATGACAGTTATCGGTGATGATAAAGTCGATAAGGTTAAGAATATGAAGAAAACATATAAAGATCAGGAGCTTGATTGTCTGCTTACGCTTGGTGGAAATGGAACGCATAAAACATCTAAGCTTCTTTCCGACGAAGGGCTTAATGTTATAGGTTTGCCTAAAACTATAGATAATGATATTTATGGTACTGATGTTACTTTTGGTTTTCATACAGCCGTAGATATTGCTACAGATGCTATTGATCGTCTGCATTCTACAGCTAATAGTCATTCTCGTATTTTACTTTGTGAGATAATGGGCAATAAAGCCGGCTGGCTGACACTTTATTCAGGGATTTCAGGCGGTGCCGATATTATTCTTATACCCGAAATTCCGTATGATATTGATAAAGTATGTGAGTCCGTAGTAAAGCGCAGTGAAAGCGGCAAGAATTTTTCAATTATTGCTGTAGCAGAGGGTTGCTTTGATGTTGCTGAGGCTAAGCTAAAGAAAAAGGAACGTGCAAGAATTCGTCAGGAAGCAGGCATTGTAACAGCGACTAACCGCATTGCATCGCAGATTCAGAAGAATACAGGACTTGAGGCAAGAGTATGTGTTCCGGGACATATGCTTCGCGGCGGTAATCCCAGTGCATATGATAGATTGCTTGCAACTCAGTTTGGAGAATATGCAGCGCAGCTTATTCGTGATGAAAAATATGGCATGACAGTTGCTAAGAAAAATGGCAAGATCACTGCAAATAAGCTTGAGGATATTGCAGGTAAGACGAAGTTTGTAGAGTCTGATTGTCAGGAAGTTATTACTGCAAGAAATATTGGAATTTCATTTGGTGATTGAGATTTATAGCAAATGACAAATAAATTTGTTGTTTGGTTCAGTCAATCAAAAA
>CAMWPG010000169.1 GCA_947176075.1 uncultured Ruminococcus sp.
CGATAGTTCCCCGTGGCGGCGAGATGACCGTTCTGGAACTGGTTAAAAAGTACCTTTTGCAAAAAACAGGGGTGCGGCACAACACAGAAGCCAATTACAATTTTGTCGTCAACATTATTAAGAAAGAAGCGTTTGGCAAGAAACGAATCGACAAGGTGAAACTGTCAGATGCAAAATGTTGGCTTATCAAATTGCAGCAGGACGGGAGAGGTTATAGTTCCATTCATTCCGTAAGGGGAGTTGTCAGACCTGCATTTCAAATGGCAGTTGATGATGATTTGATACGCAAGAATCCGTTTGAGTTTCAGCTTGCCACTGTTGTAGTGAATGACAGTGTGACAAGAGAAGCGATTACAAGAAAGCAGGAACGGGCTTTCCTTGAATTTGTAGCACAGGATAAACATTTTTGCAGATACTATGATGGAATCTATATCTTATTTAAAACAGGGCTTCGGATTTCTGAATTTGTGGGGCTGACGCTGAATGATATTGATATGCAGAACCGAAAAATCAATGTCAATCATCAATTACAGCGAAAAAGAAATATGGAGTATGTGATTGAGGAAACAAAGACCACAAGCGGTACGAGGGAGATACCGATGTCTGATGAGGTGTATGAGTGTTTTCAGCGAATCATCGCAAACAGAAAGAAAGTAAAAACCGAGCCCATGATAGATGGCAAATGTGGATTTCTGTATCTGGATAAAAATGATATGCCGATGGTAGCCTTGCATTGGGAGAAATACTTTCAACATATTTGTGAGAAGTACAACAGTATCTATAAAGTGCAGATGCCAAAGGTCACACCCCATGTATGCAGGCATACGTTTTGTTCCAACATGGCAAAAAGCGGCATGAATCCGAAAACACTCCAGTACCTTATGGGACACTCTGATATAGGAGTGACGCTGAATACCTATACGCACATTGGCTATGATGATGCGAAAGAGGAGTTAGAACGGATGGCAAAAGCCGAGTAGTAAAATGGCATGATTCCTCTCAATTTACTACTTTTTTTACTACTTTTGAGGTAAAAGATACGCCAATTTAGACTACAATATGCCAAGAACAAAGAGTGATTACAAACGACAGGAAAAGCCGATAAATCAAGGAAATACAGTAAATACAAGGAGTTTCAGAGATATGATTAAAATATTATTTGTTTGCCACGGCAATATCTGCCGCAGTCCGATGGCAGAGTTTATTTTCAAGGATATGCTGGAAAAATGCAGACGTGAAAAAGAGTTTGCCGTTGCTTCTTCTGCAACAAGCACTGAGGAAATATGGAACGGAATCGGTAATCCTGTATATCCGTCCGCAAAAGCAGAACTTACAAAGCATGGCATATCCTGCAAAGGAAAAAGAGCCGTACAGCTTAAAAAATCCGACTATGACAAGTATGATATGTTTATTTGTATGGACGAGAGAAATATTATAAATACAATGCGTATTTTGGGAGATGATCCTGATAATAAAGTTCGTAAGCTGTTACAGAATAGGGATGTTTTAGATCCGTGGTACAGTGGCAGATTTGACATAGCATATAACGATATTTATAAAGGCTGCAAAAATCTTTTGGAGGAATTATGGTAAAAGAAATCGTTAGAGATACATTTTTTCTTGCACAGAAATCAGAGCCTGCTGACAAGGAAGATGTGCAGGTGATACAGGATTTACTGGACACAATAAAAGCAAATGCCGATTGCTGCGTTGGAATGGCTGCGAACATGATAGGCGTGTGCAAAACGATACTTGTTGCTTTGATTGGCAATCACTATCTTATTATGGTAAATCCGAAAATTGTCGCTAAGTCATCGCAATTATGTGAGATAGAGGAAGGCTGTCTTTCTCTGAGCGGACAGCGAAAAGCTAAACGTTACAAGTCTGTTACTGTTGAATTTCTGGACAGGAATTTCAAGAAGAAAAAGCAGACCTTTAAGGATTTTGAGGCACAGATTATTCAGCATGAGATTGACCATTTCAGCGGAATTATAATTTAGGAGGACTATATGGAATACAATTTTTATGGCTGGGAAACAGCAACGGTCAAACCAATCAACAATACTTATCAGGCAATTCATTCTCCGAAAGATTTGTACGATGCTCTGTCAGAAATATGGTGTGCGGAAACCTGTGCGCCGAGAATGAGGGACAAATGGACAACTGATAATAAAACTCTCGGACAATGTTCTATAACCGCATTTCTTGCACAGGATATTTTCGGCGGAAAGGTCTATGGTATACTCCGTGACGGCGGAAATTATCACTGTTACAACGTAATTGGAAACTGTGTTTTTGACCTCACCAGTGAGCAGTTTGGAAATGAAAAACTTGTATATGAAAATAATCCCGAGCAGTTCCGAGAGATTCATTTTGCAAAAGAGGAAAAACGCTTACGATATGAGTTCCTGAAAAAAGCACTGACGGAGTATTTGAAACGTGAAGTATGAGAAGATAGTTTCCGCCCACGTTAAAAATACAGGACGTTGCCGTGAATTGCTTGTTCCGGATTCTGTTGTTTATCTGGAAGATTTCAGTTACCGACAGGGAAAACGGAAGTTGTTATACGATCTGATCGCAGTCAGAAAAGGAGATCTGTTGATAAATATGGACTCCCAAGCTCCGAATAAAGTCGCAGGAGAGGCTCTGGAAAAAGGCAGTATAAAATTGCCCAGTATGTCGGAACTGACGATAATTCGTCCTGAAAAAGTATATGGTGATTCTCGTTTTGATTTCTATATCAAGGACAAAAACGGTGAAAGAGGTTTTGTTGAGGTAAAAGGTGTAACGCTTGAAAATAAGGGTATAGCTTCATTTCCGGATGCACCTACCGAGAGGGGAGTAAAGCATCTCAATGAGCTTGTCAGGGCAATGGAAAATGGTTATCACAGTTATGTACTGTTTGTGATTCAAATGTCAGGAATGAAGCTGTTTACTCCAAATGATGTGACACATAGGGAATTCGGCGATACTCTGAGATATGCGGCTAAAAAGGGAGTACATATTCTTGCTTGCGAGTGTGCGGTAACACCTGATAGTCTGGAAATCACAAGAACTGTGCCGATAGAATTGAATTTGTGATTTAGACGAATTATAAACGGAGGCAATATGCAATTATCAAAAGAACAAAGTGCCTTTATACAAAAGGCGTTAGAAGACAATAATATATTAGTTGACGCTTGCATTGGAAGCGGTAAAACAACGGCTATTCAGCATCTTTGCAAAGCATTTTCTTACCGGTTTCGTATTTTATATCTGACATACAACAAACTTCTGAAAATAGACGCTCAATCAAAAATCAGAAATCGAAATTTAACCGTGACAAATTATCATGGATTTGCCTGGTCACAGCTTCACGCGGTTGGAAAAAGAGCAGGTATTCCCGGAGAAGTCATAATATGGTT
>CAMWPG010000170.1 GCA_947176075.1 uncultured Ruminococcus sp.
GGATATGGTACAGAAAACCTCTTTTTTGCTTGTTCTAACCTTTTATTGTTATCATAAATTATTTTAGAATTTAAAAGATTATGCCACATACAAGTTGTATAGCCATTATGTGCTTTATATTTCTCTACAACATCTGAAACGCTCTCACAAAAATCATCGAGGTTTCGATAAATAATATCAATATCTATTCTTTTATTTAATACACAGTTATCTTCATATTCCCAATAGTGATTTCCTATTTCCATATAGCTACAATACTTGTTCAAAATCTTTTTTCTGACTTCTTTACTTATAGGTGCAGTTATATAAACATAAACATCGTAATCCGATTTATCGTCGTAATTATCTCCAGAACGTGAACCACCTAAAGCGATAGCTTCGACTTGATCCAATTCTGTCAATTCCTTAAAAATATTATTTATCATAATTATTACTCCTCTAAATTCCGATTTATCTTAATAACGATTATATCACAGCACTGATGTGTTGTCAACAGAAACGCAAAGACACTTCCGACAATGTTTATCAAAAGTGTCTGTTAAAACTTCTATGTGAGTATCGACCTAAAACGAAGCGCCTTTTTTATTTATCAACTTTAAAAATCATCTGAATCATGTTGACAATTCTTCATAAAATATGTATAATAATAGGTAGCAAATGCATTTAATAAAAATATAGAAAGGACTATGAAAAATGAAAATCAGAAAAACATTAAAAAACTGTATGGCTGCTATAATAAGTGGCGTAATGGCTGTTGGAACAACTTCAGTTCTTCCAATTAAAACTTCTGCAGCTGATGCGGAGATAAACTTTGCAAAGGCTCTCCAATATTCAATGTATATGTATGATGCCAATATGTGCGGCGTCGATGTAAACGAAAATTGCGAGTATAAATGGAGAGGTGATTGTCATACATATGATGCGCAGGTACCTATGAACAGCAGTGCAACTAATCTAAGTGACAGTTTTATTAATCAGAACAAAGACATTCTTGATCCTGATGGTGATGGTTATATTGATGTATCGGGTGGATTTCATGATGCCGGAGATCATGTTAAGTTTGGTATGCCTGAAAACTACTCTGCTTCTACTGTAGGATGGGGCTATTATGAATTCCGTGACTCTTATGTATCTCTTGGACTTCAGAAACATATTGAAACTATACTTCGCTATTTTAACGACTATATAATGAGATGTACATTCCTTGACTCAAGCGGAAATGTTATTGCACACTGCTATCAGGTGGGCGACGGTGATATAGATCATGCATTCTGGAATGCTCCTGAAATTGACGATATGAGCCGTCCGGCATTTTTTCTAACAAAGGATAAGCCGCAGACTGACTATGTTGCATCTGCCGCTGCTTCTCTTGCAATAAACTATCTGAACTTTAAAGATACTGATCCTGATTATGCAAAAAAATCTCTTGACTATGCAAAAGCACTTTTTGATTTTGCCAAAACAAATCCTAAGGAATTAAGTGATAATGCTGACGGTCCGAAGTCATACTATAATTCATCAAAATGGGAAGACGACTATTGCTGGGCTGCTGCATGGCTGTATAAGATCACCGAGGATTATAGTTATCTTGAAGAAATTTTCCCTAATTATGACTACTATGCTGCTCCCAGCTATGTTCATTGCTGGAACGATGTATGGGGTGGAGTACAGTGTGTGCTTGGTGAGATTTCATTAGAGCAATATCCTAAATTTATTGATGATTACAAGACAGCAGCAGGAAAAAGTCCATATGAAGAAATGGATTGCTGGGCTTCTGTTGCTAAGGCATGCGAGACATACATGAGCGGCGGTATTGGTACTATAACTCCCGGAGGATATTTCTATATGAGCACATGGGGCAGCGCACGTTATAATACAGCTGCACAGCTTATGGCACTTGTTTATGATAAGTATAATGGCGGCGGAAAGCCCGGCAAATACAGTGATTGGGCAAAATCACAAATGGAATATATTATGGGTGACAATCCTCTTGGCAGAGCATATATCGTAGGATACAGCGATAATGCCGCTAAGTTTCCACATCATCGTGCCGCTTCTGGACTTACAAAGTGCGAAGATACAAATGAACATCGCTATGTCCTCTATGGAGCACTTGTAGGCGGTCCGGATTCAAGTGATCAGCACGTCGATGAAACAAAGGATTACATTTATAATGAAGTAACTATTGACTATAATGCAGCATTTGTGGGTGCTTGTGCAGGTCTTTACAATTTCTATGGAACTACGGATATGAAAATTACTCCTGATTTTCCTCCAGCTGTACAGGGTAGTGAAAATGAAAACGGTGGCAATGATTTCTGGGTAGATGCATATGCAGTTGATGATCCTCAGAACTCAGGAGCTGGCGTTACTAAGCTTGCAGTTCTTATGCGTACTGATTCTACAAAGCCGAAAACAGATCTTTCTATGCGCTATTTCTTCAGTATCGAGGAGATGAATGATAAGTCAAATATTTCAAATATAAAGTCTGATGAACTTTATGATCAGGCTATGGTTGAAGCAGGCTTTGACGGCGTTATATCTGCGCCAAAGCAGTATGACCCTTCATTTGATCCTAATATATATTATGTTGAGGTGAAGTGGGATGGATATAAGATAGCTAACTCCAACAAAAAATATCAATTTGCAGTCGGTCTTTACTATGGAGATAAATGGGATCCTACAAACGATTGGAGTTATCAGGGAATTACAAAGTGCAGTGATACATATCAAGACGGCAGCGAAACCAGAACTGATTATATATGCGTATATTCTGATGGTGTGCTTGTAGGAGGCATTGAGCCAAATGGTAAAAAGCCACAGCAGACATCATCTGACACTACTACAGAAACAACAACACTCACAACTACCACTACTACTCTAACTACTACAACTATTACAACTGCATCTTCGACTATCAATAGCGAAACATCTACATCAGATACGATACCTACAGATGTAATTTACGGAGATACTAACCTTGATAAATCTGTATCTGTAGTGGATCTGGTTTATCTTAATAAGTATATTGTAAGTATTATAAAGTTCAATAAGCAGCAGATCAATAATGCAGATTGCTTTAAAGACGGTACAATTAATGCATCAGATGCAAGTGCATTGCTTGAATTTTTAGCACAGCGTGTAGATTCACTTCCACAGATAATGTGAAAAACTTTGCACTAAATGGAAAAGAATATCATTGCTTTATTATCAGCGTTTTAATCCTTATGATATTTCCACTTGTATTTAGAAAACCCTCGGCTTAGCCGGGGGTTTTCTAAATACAATAACAGCCGCAGTTTTCTTCACTGTGGCTGCTTTACGTTTGTATAAAAATGTTTTTATTTGATTGTAGTTGAAAATTGGATATATTGCTATATTTAGG
>CAMWPG010000171.1 GCA_947176075.1 uncultured Ruminococcus sp.
ATATTTATTATATCACATTAACTATAAAGGTTCAAGGGGAAAAGTATGACTTTGAATTTTAGATACAAGCAGACTGTAAATTCAGCAAAGCTTGCTGCAAAGAACAACTGCTGTCATTATCTCTGCTTCAAATTCATCTGCGTCCGCACCGAGAAGCGGCTGTAGTCTATATATGCTCTGCTGTGTCTGACAAAGCTTATCAATTGGAATGGTATATGAAAACAACCGTTCTGCTCTGTTCCATGTATCATTTACATCCGTGCAAAGCTCTGCCGATCTTTCAATATCACCATTTTCAGCAGCAGCTTTAAGCTCATAAAGAATGTCTGTAATTTCGTTACATTTTCTGTTTACTGCATATTCTGAAAATATACTTACAGCTATGATCGCTGCAAGTATTGCAAACGCAAGTTTTACATGATTCATTTACCAATATTCCCCTCTTTCTCAATTGCAACGCAAACTTCGCTGTCAGTAGCCATCGCAAGAAACGTCTGTTCTATAGTTAGCTTTTTATCTTTAAGCTCTGAACTTAGCCAATCTGTATCCTTTCCTATACTTTCAAGTGCCTTGTTCATCACAGCTCCGTCAGATACTACCACACATGGAGGATTTTCTGATTTATTGCAGATTCCCATATCCTCCTGAACTATGTTCATATATGCAGATTTAGGGTATACAGATATAGAACCGGTAGTTTCAACAATTGCAAACTGTACTTCAGAAGGATCAAATATCTGGTTGCTCCTGAGTGCCATAAGAAGATCATCTATGGTAAGACGAAGCTCAAGCATAGTACCCTGAAGGATCTCGCCGTCTTTTATAACTATCTTAGGACTGCCGGAAACAAGCTTTCTAAGACTTTTAAACTTCATGGCACAAAAGGACATAATAACCTCCAGACATACAAGGGTCAATATAGGCAAAACTCCGGGAAGCAGCGGCAGCGATGGATTTTCTATTGGGAGAGTAGCTATATTGGATATGAGAATAGTTATAACAAGTTCGCCCGGCTGCAATTCGCCAAGCTGTCTTTTTCCCATAAGTCTAAGTGAAAATATAACCACAAGATATAAAACAACAGAACGAAGCAGTACAACACCCATTTTATAATCACCTCAAAAAAATAAAGGCAGCATATTTTTACGCTGCCTTTACTATTATGTACTGTCAAAGTCTTATTATTCTATCTTAGAAATTGTTCTCAGAATCTTCTCTTACTTTGAACACTTTGAACAATTTTCAGTCTCACGAAAAACAAAAACCTTGCTTATAACATAATTTATTATAAGTATAATGATCTGTGCCGCAAGTGTTACCCAGAATGCACTCCATCTGAGCCAACCAATAAAAATAGCTGTCATAACTGCATCTATGCCAAGGGATGCAAGCCTTCCAATATAGAAGTTCACAAATTCTTTCCAGAATGCTTTTCTTGTACTTGCAGTGCTTTTGAAAACATATGCACGATTAGTGAAAAATGCAAATGTAACAGCGCATATCCAAGAAAAAACTGCACACCCTGTTGAATATACAGTATAAAAATCGCCCATTGCTTCCTTATTTGCAAGATATAGCGGTATGAGCTTTGAAACAAACGAAACCACAGTGGTAAGTCCACCGTAAAATATATAGAGCAGAACTTCTTCATGCTTGAAATAAAAATCCTGAATTTTCTTAGGCATAATTCCTACAAACCATAAAATAAGTCGATTCATATTAAAAATCCCTTTCTTTTTGATGCAAAATGCCAAAATTAAAAAATAGTGCTTGATTATTACTATAAAACATGATATTATTATAACATTATATTATGAAAAAGTCAACCTCAGGAGGACTTGTATGATAGTTATTCTGATATTTTTATTAGTACTTTCCGCTCTTTTTTCAAGCTCAGAAACTGCCTTTGCTTGTGTAAATAAGATACGGCTAAAACATAAAGCTGATATGGGAGATAAACGTGCTGAACGTGCTTTAAAAATAGCTGATAAATATGAAAATGCACTCACCGCCATACTTGTGGGAAATAACATTGCTAATATCGGTTCATCATCTCTTGCAACGGTACTTTTTACTCAGTGGGTAGGAGATGCAGGGCCTGTACTATCAACCATTGTAATGACATTGCTCGTACTTACATTTTGTGAGGTACTGCCTAAATCTTATGCTAAATCTCATTCCGAAAGCCTTGCCCTCACATTTGCTTCTGCACTTGCCGGACTTATTGTGATAATGACGCCTTTTGTAAAAATATTTGATCTTTTATCACGTGTATTCAAATCAAAGGACGATTCGCCATCTGTAACAGAAGATGAGCTTAAATATATTATTGATGAGATCGAGGAAGAAGGCGTATTGGAGGAGCAGGAAAGCGATCTTGTAATTTCTGCACTGCAATTTGACGAAACTACAGTAAATGAGATACTTATTCCTCGTGTAAAGACAGTTGGTGTTCAGCTCGGCACTGATATAGAAAAAATCAAGGAACTATTCTTAAACAGCCATTTTTCACGTTTTCCTGTTTATGATAAGACCCTTGATAATATAGTAGGAATAATCACAAACAAGGAATTTTTCCGTCTTATACACGGCGCTTATCAGAGTATAGAGGAGATAATGCAGGATGTTATATACGTTCCCGCAACAAAACGTATCAGTGAAATATTACAGGATATGAAAAAAGCAAAAACTCACATGGCTGTAGTAGTAGATCAATACGGCGGAACAAAGGGCATTGTAACACTTGAAGATATTCTTGAAGAGTTGGTCGGAGATATATATGATGAAAGCGATGAGATCCTCAACGAATTTGTTAAAACAGCTCCGCATACCTATGAAATAGAGGGTTCTTTCAGCATAAGCGATATGCAAAGCGGTCTTGATGACGAGGATATACCGTCAGAACGTCCAGAGGCTGCTTCAACTTCAGTAGGCGGCTGGATAACAGAGCTGCTTGGATGTATTCCTGATAAAGGCGCAACAGCAAAATGGGGACGTTTTAATTTTACTGTACTGGAAGCAGATAATCTTACTGTTAATAAAGTCAAGCTGATAGTAGAACCTGACTTGAATGAGGAAGATGAGAGTGTGATATAATAAATTTACAAAGAAAGGAGATAAAAGTATGTCGGTACGTTTAAATGAAGATAAGGAATTAGTAAAAATGCTGCGTGAGGGTCTAAAGGCAAAGGACGGATACTGTCCATGCAGGATCGAGCGAATTCCTGAAAACAAATGTATGTGCGAAGAATTTCGCCGGCAGATCGCAGATCCGGAATTTGAAGGTTATTGTCATTGCAGATTATATTATAAAGAAAAGGACTGATAAAAATG
>CAMWPG010000172.1 GCA_947176075.1 uncultured Ruminococcus sp.
GAAATATCATCTATCAAGAGTTTGTCGTATATTTTACTGTTGTTTTACAACTGGTTATCTTAAACATCTTTATTGCATATAAAAGTTTCATGTTAAAATAATAATAATCAAATGATAGGGACTTTTTTCAAAAAAAGTGAGAAAAAGTACAGTTTCTTACGTCTAATAGGTGAAAGAGAAAAGCTTAGGAGGTGTTTTAATGGATAACGGGGCTGAATGCTACCGTAAATTCCTTGAAGGTGATAATGACAGCCTCACACTCATTATCCGTGATTACAAGGACGGTCTTATGCTGTACCTGTACAGGTTTACAAATGATATCTTTACAGCAGAGGATCTCACCGAAGACACCTTTGTTAAGCTATATACCAAAAGGCCTAAATTTTTATCAAAAAGCTCTTTCAAAACTTGGCTGTATGCAATAGGAAGAAATCTTGCGCTTGATCACCGCAGAAAACACCCATTTTCCAAGGTTTCTATGGACGAATGTCAGCATATTAGGGATATTACTGATATTGAAGCAGCATATGAGAAAACAGAACAGGCTGTACTTCTGGGAAAGGCGATGTATAATATAAAATCAGATTATCGGCAGGTTCTGCATCTTGTTTATATTGAGGAATTTTCAATAGAGGAATCAGGAAAAATAATGGGAAAAAGCAATAAACAAATTGGCAATCTTCTTTATAGAGCGAAAAAATCACTCCGCTCAGAGCTTGAAAAGGAGGGGATTTATTGTGAAAAGCTATGAGGAGATGGCACAGAATGTGTTTCGTCGAGGCGATGAGTATTTTCGCAGGAAGAAAAAACGATCTGAAATAATAAAAAAAGGGTCATATTTTATGGTTGTATTTGGTGTTTTTGCATTAGTAAGTTTTGCTATGTTAAACAAAAACAATGTTAATCAAAGTGGTTTTGAGGACAAAAGCCAAATTGTTATTGTAGAAACTGAAACAACAACAAATTCAAGTTCAACTAAAATCATAAGCAATCATACTCAAATAAACACAACAATAACAAAATCATCTACTGCTCCATCATACGTATCTACGACTTCTATGACGTTAAAAACAGAACCTGATTTTACAACAATAACTCCAAATGTTAATACAACTAAAGATAGCGTAAGTAGTGTTACCACTACTGATGTAACAATGAATGAAAGCACAACTGCTACAACAACGCTTAAAACGACTACAGAAAGCCATGTCCCAACAACTAAAATAACAACAATTAAAACAACTAAAGAAACCGGTATCCCAACAAGTGAAACAACAACACGCAAAACGGTTACAGAAACCGGTATGCCAACAACTGCAACAACAACACTTAGAATAACTACAGAAAGCGAACAAACTGTGACAGCAACGATTATCACACCTAAATGAAGTGATAATCCAAAGGCAGGTATCAATTTCATCAATGAAATAAAAGTGTATAAGTTTATACAAAATAATTTTAAAGGAGAATGTAATATGAAATTAAAACAAAAAATTATTAGCGTTTTTTCAGCTGCATCATGTGCAATTTCATTCTGTGCAGGTTCAGTGGCAGTTAGTGCAGAAACTTACAGTGATGAAATGAAGAATGGCGAATATCTTTCCTATAAACAGGTTGATGCAAATTTGGATGGAATTTATGATTATGTTGAAATTTCAGACTGTGACGAGTCGGTAGCGGAGGTAACAGTTCCGGAAAAAATAGACGGTTTGCCTGTAAAGTCAATAAAATCCGCAGCATTTTTCAATTGTTACTTTTTGAAAAAATTATATTTACCTGAAGGTCTTGAATCAATAGGAGACAACGCTTTTGTCAATTGCAGATATCTGGAAAGTATTGATATACCTGATAGTGTAACATCAATGGGACGATATGTATTTCAAAATTGCTTTCATTTAACAGAAGTAAAATGGTCTGAAGGATTAACTGAAATAGGAGAGGGTACATTTTTAGGCTGCCGCAGCTTATCAGCTATAAACATACCGAAAAATGTAACTGCTTTAGCAGAAAGTGCTTTTTTAGGATGTTCAGAACTCAGATATGTAGTTATACCCGATAGCGTTAAGTCTATAGATAGCGGCGCATTTAGCAACGGCGATAGTATGATCAGCAGTAATCTGACAGGTATTAGTATTGAAAATCCTAATTGTTATATTTATGACTCAGAGAATGTATTTCCGCCAAATGCTGTTATTTACGGTTATGAAGGTTCAACTGCCTATGCATATTCTTTAAAATACGGAAGAAAGTTTGTAGCGTTAAACGATGGCCCTATGATTACAACCACTTCTGAAAGTTCTCCCTATCATGAAGCAACGAAGACAAGTAATAGTCATACTGTTCCAACAACAACAACATTATCTCAGGAAACAAGACCAACAGATATAACATATACTGTTACTACAACTGCTGTAAGTTCTTCTTATTATGAAGCAACGACTATGAGTGGTAATCATACTGTTCCAAAAACAACAGCGTCATATCAAGGAACAGGAACAACATATGCAACTGCAACACATTGTTCTGAAGCTACAAAACCAAGCACACCTAATGATATAACTGGATGGAAAACAGTTGAGGTTAGCTGTGAGGCTTCGGCAAATAATGTAGTGCTGAATTCAACTGATCAATTTGAATGCATATGTTTGGAGCTTTTGTCTGATATGGACGTTGAGGCTGTGGTTTATCCTGAGCTGCCAGATGGATTTTATGTTCTTAACATTTCCGGCAGAAATGGTAACGATATTAAATATAATGGTGCACAAGAATTTTTTGTTATGACTGATAATCGTGCATATGTGCAAATTTGTGTTCATGATTCAGTTAAAGCAGGAAAATATCAAATTGGATTTAACATAAAACAAGAAAAATATGAAGAAAATTCAAATCATGATGGCGGTACTTGTTATGTTTATAAATACAATATTACAGGCGGAGAATTTACAGTAAACAATAGAAATGAAATTATCAGAGACGCAAGCGGCGACGGAGAACTTACGGTAGCAACTAAAAATGAAATTCTCGGAGATGTAAACGGCGACGGAAAAACAACTATTGTAGATGTAGTAGGAATGCAGAAATATCTTTTTAATTTTAAAACTATTACAAAAGAAACTTTAAAAAAGCTGGATTTAAATGACGATGGCAGATTTAATATTTTTGATATGGCTGTTTTGAAAAAACAAATTATAGATGCTGAAAAATAAAATTATAGCAAGCGATAAAATTTAAAAAGGCTGCCGAACTAAGACGAATACGCATATAGAAGTAATGCCCGAAAGTAGTTTTTGGAACTGCTTTCGGGCTT
>CAMWPG010000173.1 GCA_947176075.1 uncultured Ruminococcus sp.
GTACAGAGGACTTGGCTGCATAACAGCAAATAATTCATCAAGATTGTTGCTTGATTATAAGTATGAGCATCAAAAAGAATATGAGGAAATGATGCGACTATTGTTTCAGAAAGATTACGGTGTTTGTCTTCGTCATATTAAAATAGAGCTTGGCTCAGATGTTAATTCTTCTTCTGGAACAGAACCTGCTACTAAGCGTTCAATGGAAGAACCTGCTGATGTTACAAGAGGAGCTGGCTTTCAGTTTGCTGCTGATGCAAAGGCTATAAATCCTGATATCACTCTTGATCTTTTGCGTTGGGGTGAGCCGGCATGGGTAGTACGTGCATTTTCGTTTAGTCAACAACAAGGATTTGAAGCACGTTATGCGTGGTATCGTGATACATTGTTGGAAGCTTATCATGTATATGGATTGAAATTTGACTTTATAAGTGCAGATTCAAATGAAACTGATTCTGCTGACGAAACATGGATTCTATATCTTAGAGGAAGACTTGATATGGAGCAAAATGCACCATATGACTTTCAGAAAATCAAGCTTGTTGCTTCAGATGAAGTTGGTACACGAAATATTGCAGCTCAGATGGTCGAAAACTTCAAATTGAGAAACGCAGTGGATGTTATCGGACTGCATTATAATACATATGGTGATTCTTATACAAATCTCCTAAATGAAGCATATGGTAAAGAGATATGGTATAGTGAAGGAATAGCGCCTTGCAATGTTTCACATCTTACAGTTCAGGCTGATGGCAGCGGTATTGCAGGCAAGGACGGTGCAATTGACGTTGCAAATCGAATAATAAACAGCTATTATAACGGAAAAATGTGTATGTATGAGTTTTTACCTGCGGTGGCTGCGTATTATGACGGTTCATGCTATGCTCCGAAGCATCTTATTTGTGCTAATGAGCCTTGGTCTGGTAATTATCGTCTTGACAGCGGATTCTGGATGGCAATGCATTGGGGACGCTTTTCTCCTAAAGGATGGATGTTTGTAAATGGCGCATGCTATGGCGATGGCGAAGAAAATCACTATATTGCTAATACCAGCAATAATTTTATGACTCTTGTATCTCCTGACCGCAGTGAGATGACAATGCACTTTACAAATGAAGATACTGAACCACGCATTTATTCTATTCTTGTAAAGGATATGGCGTTTGAAAATAAAATACTATCAACTGTTATTACAACAGGACCTAAGCCAGGGCAGAAGTATGATGCAAATTGGTTTGTTCGAGGAAAAGCAATACGGCCGAGTCATCGTACAGGTGAAACATATCTTATAAAAGTACCTCCGCAGTCTATTATGACTGTAACAACTCTTGACACTGAATGGGTAGCAGGTACGGAAACATTCCAGAAAACTCCTCCTAAATCTGAAAGACTATCTCTGCCTTATACAGACAGCTTTAATTATAGACCTGAGGAGCTTATTATTCGTGGCTGCTCTCCGAGATATACGACTGATCAGGGAGGAGCATTTGAACTTGTTCATTCGGATCAGGATGGGGATATTATCTGTCAGCGTATTACCAAAGGAAATATTCCTGCAAACTGGCGTTTCAGAGGAACTCCGGAGCCTTTGACCTCTTTAGGTGACGATCGTTGGCGGAGCTACAGCGCTGAAATAGATGTTCGACTTGATAATGCAAATCCAGGCAATTATGCCGGCTTAGGTATAAGATATAATTCTGCTGTAAGCTGTGAGGTAACCTCACGCTGCGGTTACAGTGCGCTTATATATGCCGATGGCACATGGAAACTTTTGGATATGGATTCTGTTGCCGCAGAAGGCACATTGAAACGTGTTCCGGGAACAGTTTGGCATAGGCTCAAGCTTCTTGTTCTTGGCGATTCAATTCTTTTCTTTTTAGATGGAAATATGATATCAAGTTACCGTCCTAAGTACATTGTAAATTCTGGACGAGTTAGTCTGTTGAGTGCATATGAAATGAATACTTTCAGGAATCTTGAAGTCGCTCCAATGCCTATTTTGCCGCTTTATGTTCGCCGATGTGACTGTTTTACAGAAGGCATATTTTATAATGAATTTTGGGAAGTATGTACATCTGAAAAGTATACATTTTATAATCGTACTTCTATGAAAGCACTTGAAAATGCTGCATTTTCATGTAAATTCACTGGTACAGGAATTGCTGTAATAGGCACTGCTGAAGATGCTATATTTAATGTTACAATTGATGGCGAAAAAGTGTATAATGATCACTTTGTTTCTTATTGTGGACCTCGTCAGGCATGCTTTGTGATAGAACAGCTTCCACCTGGTGAACATACAATGTATGTATCTCTTGTTAGCGGTGAATTTAAGCTTGATGTGCTGGAAATTCCGGAGAATCATGTTATGATGCCCGATATTCTTATAATAACACAATCTGCCCTTGCTGCTGCGGAGAAACATGAAGAAGAGCTTTATCAGAAAAAACTTGCACAAAGGCAGGCAGCATTAGAAGCCGCACGTACATTAGAACAAGCTGTCGAATCTTTATCTAATAACACTTATTATTCAGAAGAAGAATCAGTCGAGAGTGAAAATATCAACATAGAAAAAAGTGATTTTTATGTTGATAAGCCGCATGATGAATTTAAGGATGAAATTCAAAATAAAGAAGCTGTAGACAATGCTGATGAAGCAGAATCTGAGCCTATGCTTGAAAAATCAGAAAGTTCGAATATATCAGAAGAAGTAACAACGGATTCTGCTGAAGTTGTACCAGAATTTGCATCACTTATAACTCCGGTATTAAATGAAAGAGAGGCAGAAGCGATGGAGACAGATAATTCAGTAAATGACAAACACCAAATGCACGAAGGTTCTGGGCTGCAAACAGAAACAGTAACAGATACACAAACGACAGCAGATGCATTGTATAAGAGTATTACTCAAATGACCGAGCATGATGTTATTGCCAATAATCAGTCATCAATTCCGGATGTAAAGAAAGGCTCTATTACGCCAGCATTTATGATAGATACAGAAGAAGCTCCTTCATTCAGAGAAGGTTTTAATATTGATATAAATATCTGATATGCATAAAATAAAAATGTCGCTGAACGAAAAGATTTCGGCGACATTTTTTATGAAAAATTGATTATATTATAGGTTTACTTTGACTTAAACGCTGAAATTTGATTTATTTGTTTGACATTTGGAATGAAATGTTGTATAATCATATTGTTTTAAATCTATCTATTAT
>CAMWPG010000174.1 GCA_947176075.1 uncultured Ruminococcus sp.
ATTTTGATCAGCACGTAAAACATAGCTGCACGCTGAATATCTGTAAAGCCACGAACATTCAGACGAGCTTTAATATCTTCAAACATTTCTCGCGAGTTGTAATATCCAGAAATTTCTTTCTGTAATTCAGCACGATGATATTTTGCGCATCGAAAAAGATTTACAAGATCACTATTTAAGTCATTATAGACTTCAAGCGGTGCATTTTTATCCTTATAAAACAGGATAGAACCACCACCTCCGAATACATCAATATATCGGCTGATGTCATCGGGAAACAGGGATACAATTTTCTTGGCGAGCATTGTTTTGCCACCTATCCATGGTATGAAGCTCTTCATCAAAATACCTCCTTGAAATAAATAATTTGAAAAGCTCCCTGTGATGGGAGCTTTTATTGTTATTAAGTGTTTATGATAATTTATTGTCGATGCTTGCCACATGATCTAAGATCTGCTCAAGCGTGCTTTTTTCTGATTTTGGTTCTTCTATATCAGACTTTGAATCTGGTTTAGAAAATCCATTAAGACCATATTTTTTGATTATATCAGGATAATCAATATAACCATAGTTTAAATCGCACTGACCATCAACACCGGGAATACTGCCTGTATTGGTAAAATCGTACTCCGGGTGTCCTGCTGCGCCATGCTGCCATATGCCATAATCACCGGTATATGTACATTTGTCGTTATATTGAGCCACCCAGATCGCATAACGATTCTTGATACTGTCAGATATATGGCTATCCAGATAGCTTGTACTGCAATATAATCCTGAATAATATCCAGCCTTTTCAATTTCATCACAGAAAGCTTGTACCATATCGCTGCAAATCTTTTTGCCAAGCTCAAACTGTGACGGCTCTTCCAAGTCAAAATATATCGGATATTCAAAAGTTTTTCCGCCGATTACCTGTAAGCAAGTTTTCGCTTCCTGCCGCGCTTCTTCTGCACTTTTAGCATAGCTATACCAATAAGCACCACACGGAACGCCATTGGACTTACAACCAGCATAGTTGTTTTCAAACTGACCGTCTTTTTGAGATAATTCTTTTCCATATCCGGCACGTATAAGGGCAAACTTCACACCGTCTGTTTTTACGTGTGACCAGTTTATGTTACCCTGCGCATATGATACATCAATGCCTTTAACAAGAATTTTTCTTGAATCGTTACGAATAATTCCGTAATAGTTATAAAAATCGCTCGTTACGTTACCATTTCCGCACACTTCGTTACCATACCATTTACCTGATGAACGCACATCTACATGAGTGCGGTCATAATCACTTGTTATATTGGCAATACCTGTAAAGCCTAAATCCTGAGCTTTGCAACATACAAGCTTACTGCTGATAGGCTTTCCGTCCTGTCCATAGCATACAATATCGGCTGCTGTACCTTTGGTATGCTGCCCGTTTCCGGTACTAACAAATGCATCGTGTTTAGTGCAGCGGTAACCGGATGTTACAATGATCTTGCTGCAATTCAGTGCGGCACGAAGTTTTTCCAGTTTGTCGATCAATGATGTATCAATCAAAATATCATGTGTATTTCCGCATTTGCATTTAAATTCCTGTACGTTGAAATGTTCAGAAATCTGTGTATTATCTGTATTTATGTAGGATTTCACAGTGATTCACTCCTCCTTTTCAGTAACCTCCGGCAATCCCTTTATACTTGTAAGTATCGACAAAATACCAGCCAGAACAGCAGCAGAACTTACAGCAAGCCAGTTTACATCATCTATTACAGCTGATGTTCCGATAGTAGCAACAGCCGTCTGAGCCATTGTTTTAACGGCTCTGACTAAGGCAGCCTTTGCCCATGTTTTCCAATTCCTATTCATGATGATTGATCCTTTCTAAATCGTCAATATATGCCGCCCGATGTGCCTATAATTAACAAAACTGCTGCGATTATTGATCCTGTCACTGCGTTTCATCTCCATGATTTTCTGAAATTGTTGCAGATGAAGTAAGCGCTGCTATCTGTGATTTCAGCTCGTTTATCTGAGTTTGCAAGTCATCTGTATAAGGCGTGTAGGTACTGTCAGCAATAGATGCATTTCTGAGCATAGGATAGAATGTAAGATTATTGACCGTCTGACCGTTTGAAATTCTAATTGTAAAAGTCCATTCAGTATGACTTTCTGTGTTGAATGTTTTACCATTTCCGGTATCACGGTAAATGTTAGACCATGTATCAGTGTCCATTGCAAACAGTTGATATGTGGATGTACTGCCGCCTGTAGGACAGCCGGAAAGTATGAATGATGTGTTTTGCGGCAGGGTTATAACAAATCTGTAGTTTGTATCAGCAGTTGCAGTGCCGTTGCAAGTTACGCTGCCGTCTGAGTTATACTTAAAGGTTATACCTTTTTGAGTTGTTGTACCGACTGTGTTTTTTAGAAGATTTTTGCCCTTAGTCATGCCTAAAGATTTTTGCAATTCGGTGATGGAGTTTTGCGATTTGGAGATGGATTGCGCTGCATCACAAAGGCTTACGCTGTTTCCATTAGAATCCGTAGCAGTAACATCACCGGCAGTCCGAAGATTGCCATCAAAGTCAAGAGTAAGGGCGTTGGAACGAGCATCTGTTGAAGTCCCATTGCCAATAATAAACATTTGTTTTGAATCTGCTTTGTTGAACTTTCCAAATACTGCTTGATATGGAACAGATGCTACAACGTTCTCTCCGAATGCTAATGAAAATTTACCAGATGCAGTATTGCCATACCCAAATGCCAATGAATGTTCACCATATGTGTCATTATCATAGCCAATCGCCAACGAGTGGTTACCCCTTGCAGCATTGCTATCTCCGAACACTAATGAATAATTGCCATATGCTGTGTTTCCATTATCGCTTCCAGCAAGGTACGGTGAACCTATAGCTATAGAACCAATACCAGAAGCTTTATTTTTAATACCTATCTGTATGGAGCTGTCACCAGTACCCGGTGATATCAACATTTTATTGTTCAGTTTAATGTTAGCTGGTAACACCAAATTTCCATCACCGTCCAAAATAGAACTGAATTCGCTAAAGTGCGGAAACCACTTCTGAATCTTGCCAAAGATAGCCGCTATTGATTCACCGGACTGTATATTTTCAAGTTCCTCAGCTTCTTCAAAAATACACTTTATACCTTCCTCTGTAAATATAATTCCTTTCATGTCATACCTCCACATTTCCATCTGTACATATT
>CAMWPG010000175.1 GCA_947176075.1 uncultured Ruminococcus sp.
ATTTATACGTTCTTCTGTAATTTCGCCGGATTCCAATGCATTTTTTATTCCTGCTACTGCGTTCGTCAGATCGTAAGGCATTAATATAATATCAACACCTGCCTTTATTGACAGTACGGCTGCATCTGCTGGTGTGTAATTTTCAGTTATAGCTCCCATGCTTTGTGAATCAGTAATAACCAGTCCATTGAATCCAAGATCATTTTTAAGCCACTGATTTACTACAACCGGAGACAAGTCTCCCGGAAGATTGTCTCCCGATGCTGTAGTTATTTGATGGCCAACCATCACAAAATCAACACCTGCTTGTATTCCGCCTGTAAAAGCCTGAAATTCATTGTATAGAAGTTCATCATATGATCTGTCTATCACAACGCTGCTATTATGTGTGTTTCCATTTCCAGCTCCAAGACCCGGGAAATGTTTGAGTGTAGCAGATACGCATTTATCTTCAACACCTTTTACAAATTTTGCAGACATTTCTGAAACTATCTGCGGATCAGATGAAAAAATACGACTGCCAAGTTCATTATAAGAACTAAGATTCACATCTGCTACGGGAGCAAGATCCAAATTAAAGCCGAGATCAGACAGCGTTGCACCTATAGTATTTCCCAAATTGTAAACTGTGTCATAATCGAGACTTTTTCCGTAATACTCCATATCGTAGCTGTTATATGTTCTCAGACCATTTCCAACACGAGCAACGCTTCCACCCTCTTCATCAACTGCAAAGAACATACCGATATCATTATGAGCATCCTGAGCATATTTTTGAGATTTTTGTATCATATCATAAGTTTGCTGCCAGCTTTCTATATTCTGTGAAAAATAGATTATGCCGCCGACAGGCATAGCTTCTATAGCTGATTTTGTAAGATCTCCTGCCTGCGTAACGCTTCCGTTAAAATTAGTAAGTGCCTCAGGAGTAACAATAAATAACTGATATATCTTATCTTCCAACGTCATTTCGCTGACAATTTTATCAATTATTGATGTGTTGGGTTCAATAGTGGTACATGTCATGCCACTTGTAAGCTTTGGCATTTCTATAACATCAGTATAAGCGGCAGTAGTAGCTGATGAATATGCAGTCTGAGCCGCTGAATTTGTTGTCAGCAAATTATTTATATTCTCAACATCATCGGAAATATCTCCTATAGACCTTCCGCTGCATCCACTCGAAATAAGAGCAAAGGCAGCTGACACTCCTATTATTGAAGCATAGAGTATCCTTTTCATAATACACCTCATAAACGTATAATTTTTATTATTATACCAGAACGAAAATTTTTTGTCAAATCTGCTGACGGCTTCTTACTTTTGCTGCTTTTCTGCCAAGTTCTTCTGCACGGATAAGCGCAGTATCAATATGGTTACAGAAATTTTTCTTTCCTATTCTATCAACAAATCCTGACTTCTCCATTATTGCCATAGGCTGCTCATTAACATGAGAGAATACTACAGATATATTGTTTTTATCGCATATATCAACTATCTTTCTCAAAGTATCAACGCCTGTTGCGTCGATAGCCGGAACATTTCTCATACGGATACAAAGCACGTCTATATTCTTATCTGACAGAACATACATAAACTTATCAGATGCAGCAAAGAACATCGGACCGTTGATCTCGTATACCTTTGTATTTTTTGGAACCTTCTTAAGCGCAATATGGTCTGGATCATCGTCCTCGTCATCTACATAAACCCAGTCCTTTACTCCTGAAACATCTGCCATCTGCTTCATAAACAGCAGTGCCGCCAAAACAAGACCTACACCAATAGCTACTACAAGATCAAATACTACAGTGAGAATCAATGTTACAAAAAGAACAAATATATCGCTTTTAGGAGCTGTTTTTATTGTGCTTGCTATAGTTCTCCATCCGCTCATATTATATGCAACAATAAATAATATAGCCGCAATAGTAGGCATTGGAATAAGTGAGGCATATGGCATGAGAAGAATTAATATAAGCAGAACTACGATAGAATGAACTATACCAGCAATAGGAGTTCTGCCTCCATTTTTGATATTAGCTGCTGTTCTTGCTATAGCTCCGGTTGCGGGAATACCTCCGAAAAGTGCTGAAGCAATATTACCTGTTCCTTGTGCTATAAGTTCCATGTTAGAACGATGCTTTGATCCTATCATACCGTCTGACACAACGCAGGAAAGAAGAGATTCAACAGCAGCAAGTATTGCAATTGTAAATGCGTTAGGGATAAGAGACTGTATTCTTCCAAGATCAAAATCAGGTATACTTGGCTTCGGAACAGATGATGATATCGTATAAAGATCACCAATAGTATTTACTTTCATATCTGAAAGATTTACAATAAGTGAGCATATTATAACTGCAATGAGCGATGCCGGTATCATTTGCAGCTTTTTGGGCCAAAATATTAATATTGCCAGAGAAATTATACCTATAAAAAATGCCTGAAAATTAAAAGTGGATATGCACATGAATACTTCCTTCACCTTGTCCACTGTTTCTATAGGAGAATTTGTAAATGTAAGTCCAAAGAAATCCTTGATCTGACCTATTACTATAGTTACAGCAATACCAAATGTGAAGCCCGTGGTTATTGTATTAGGTATGTATCTGATAAGTGCTCCAAAATGAAACAATCCCATAAGTATAAGCAATATTCCTGCCATTATTGTGGCAATAATAAGTCCGTCCATTCCTTCCGTTGCAACTATGCCGGCAACGATAGTTGCAAAGGCAGCGGTAGGTCCTGCAATCTGTACACGGCTTCCTCCCAGAAGTGCGACAAAAAATCCGGCAATAATAGCAGTATATAGTCCTTGCTCAGGATTGACTCCTGAAGCAAGAGCAAGCGCAATAGACAGCGGAAGTGCAATTATTGCCACAATTACACCGGAAATAATATCCTTTACAAATTGATCCTTTGTATAATGCTTCATAACTGAAATGAGCTTTGGTTTGATCTTCTCATTAGTGACTTTAGATTCCATGATTATTCTCCTCATAAATAAATTTTATCCGCAATATGCGATATTGCCTTGAATATTATATCACTAAAAAAATCTTATTTCAAGTATAAATTGATATTGTTTCCATTTTAGTGGCTTTAGATGATAAATATTCACAAGATGGGAGAAAATTACAAAAATACGCTCTGAAATATATTTTGATT
>CAMWPG010000176.1 GCA_947176075.1 uncultured Ruminococcus sp.
GTCTATTATAACTATTATAAATGATTATTGATACAAAGTATATTATTTTTATAATAAAAATAGTAAAATAATGATATTTTTCCAAAAAAATTACAAACAACATTAGGTTAATCTCATTATTAAAATCATTATTTTGACGGACTGCGTACATAGTCAATCATTGACTCAATAATTTCCTTGAAAACCGGCGCAGCGGCATCATTGCCATAACCTGCGTCCTCTGCTAAAATCGTTACAGCATATTTCGGAGCATATGCCGGAAAAAATCCGGTTATCCAACCATGACAATACTCTTCACCGTCATCATCAAAACGTCCAGTCTGAGCCGTAGATGTCTTAGCACCCGCTGAAATTCCATTTGGTCTGCCATTAAAATTATGGCTTCCATATACAACACCTATCATCATTTTTCGGAGCTTTTCAGCAGTCTCCTCACTAAGCACACGCTCACCCTTTTTCCACTTGTTTAAAGAGTCAATGCTTCCGTCATCAGTCTCCTCAACCACAAGACGTACGTTAGGAAGTACTCCTCCATTTGCTATTGCAGAAGTCATTCTTGCTATCTGAAGCGGTGTAGCGGTAAGCTTACCCTGCCCAAATGAAAAATTACCTCGCTCAGCAGGAAGCATAAGTTCCTGTACATCAGGAAGATATCCAGACGCACCGCATATGCTCTCAGTCAAGCTTATCTCACGTCCAAAGCCAAGTGCAGCTGCCTTTTCAAATAAATCAAGCGGAGAGATTTTACTGCTTATTGCAATAAAATAAGGATTGCAGGAATTTATCAGTGCCATATTAAGATCAAGCAAACCATGTCCGTCCTTTTTATGACAAGCAAAATTTTGAGTCTCTATCTCTATACTTCCTGTACATTTATAGGTAAAATCCACATAATTATTATCTATTGCTGCCGCTGCTGTTACAAGCTTGAATATTGAACCTACAGGGTATTCATAAAGCGCACGATTTATAAACGGACTATCCTCAGAGCTGAGTGCCTCTTCCATATTTTGTATAGAATATGTTGGTCTGCTTACAATGCCTAAAATATCACCCGACTGCACATCCATAACAATAACCGCACCCTTATCAATAGAAAGGGCAGCTTTTTCACAAATAAGCTGGATGCCCATATCAATAGAAGTCACAACACCATGAGAAGGATTTGGAGCATAACGTACATATGCATTTTCTCCAAAAAGAGCCTTTCCCGTTCCATCAACCGGAAATGTTATTGTGGTTTGTCCCCTGTCAAATCTCAATAGTTTATCATAATCATATTCAAGTCCACATACACCTTCATTTTCTTGCATATATCCAATTATATGCTGTGCTATCTGATCATCGTCATAACGAATAGGAATTTCAAATTGCAGAATATCATCCGGAATATCATTGCCTTCATTAAGTTCACAGATAAACGGCATACCTTCCATAATCTTTTCTGAAAATTCTTCCTTGTCCTTTACATATTGAAACACTTTCATAGCAGACTCCTTATCACCTCTGAGAACAGCTACTCTCTTTGAAGAACGATTTACCAATGGTGTTCCATTTCTGTCATAAATAGTTCCGAATGATATAGGAATCTTAAGTTTATAGTTGCCCTGATCTGCTGCTGCTTCACGATATTCTGTAGAAGCAGCATTATTTGCAAGTTCAATTATAACAGCACTGCAAAGCACCGTCATTATAAGTCTTAGTGTCCAAAATCTTGCTGCTGTCTCTTTATGCAGACATTTTTTCATAATATCACCTCTAAGGTGATTATGAGCATTTTTCAAAATAAAATGCAAACAATATACTCGCCTTTATTGCAAATCATGCAATAAAGGCGAGTATAAAAATGAAACGCACGTATTTTATGTGAAAAAGCTCTACTTTACGATTTCATCAGAATCAAGAACTATTGTAAACGGTCCGTCATTGCAAAGCTCTACTTTCATATCTGCTCCAAAAACGCCTGATTCTACTATAGGAATAGTTTTCTTGCAATACTCTTTAAAGTATTCATATAGCTCATTTGCGAGAGCTGGTGCGCCCGCCTTAATAAAACTTGGACGATTTCCTTTTCTGCAATCAGCATAAAGCGTAAACTGTGATACAATTAGAAGCTGTCCATCTACATCTGTAATTGAAAGATTCGTCTTATCATTTTGATCGGAAAATATTCTTAGTTTAAGCATTTTATCTGCCATTTTTTCAAGTATTTCCTTTGTATCATCAGCACTTATGCCTAAAAGCACAAGAAGTCCCTTTCCTATCTCACCTGTTACAACACCATCTACTGTTACGCTGGCATGTGTAACACGCTGTAAAACCAAACGCATTAAATCACTCCTTAATAATAATCAATAGCCATTTTTTACAAGATTTCGTACTGCACTGAAAGCAGCCTGCTCACCCTCATTGGCGAGAATCTCTAAAAGCTCCATAAGCTTTCTCTCTGTTTCATAATGAAGGAGACCATTTTTACGAGCATTAGAATTCTGAAAATATATCAAAGAGCTGTCTATCTTATAAGAATCTCCCTGATATATCTTACTTGCAGCCACTCTATCACAGAACATTTCAGCAACAAATCGTGCAGGCATTTTTACAGGTTCCATACGTTTTGTAATACGGTTATAATCCTGCCAATATTCAAAATGGTGACGATTTCTGCCTTTATGGTGCATCCACGCCAAAGAATAACCATATTTGTTACGTTCCGCTTCATTAGGACTTCTGTTGCCAAGATAAAATTTAGCACCCGGAATAAATTCAGTAGGTGAATATTTAGAAAGATCGTGTCTTAATCCCTGCCAAAGAATACCACATTTTGCACAGTGAACGATAACCTTATGTCTGTGTCTTGTAATAGTCTTAAAATGCTGCCAAGCTTTCATACAGCGCCTCCTTTTGCATTACTTTCCTTATTATATCTTATAAATTATATAAAGTCAAGGCGTATAAAACTCTATACCACGGTATTTTAACTAATTAAAATACTGTAGAACGTAAACAAAAACCTGTTGCAATTTAAACAGCAATATGTTATAATAAAATTTAAATTAAAATAACTATGAGAAGGAAGAGTTTATTATGACAAAGATTA
>CAMWPG010000177.1 GCA_947176075.1 uncultured Ruminococcus sp.
GACCAACTGCTGCAGAAACTGCATCCTGATTATAGCTGAATGAAATTGCAGATTCTCCCGTGCCGGTAATGTATATATTGTCGATCGTTATTGTAGTCTGTGACGGATCGAAAATGATCGGCGCTCCATTTCTTCTTTCCATTTCTATAACCTCCTTACAGCGTCATTTCTACAGTGATCTCTTCCTTATCGATCGCACCTTGTACCGTAAATGAAACTGTACCCAGCTTATAGATGCGATTTGCAACATCATCCTCTGGAACGTAGGAAAATGCCGGATAATTGACATCATATTCATATGTATTTGTATCAGTCTTTGCTATCATGCCCTTATTACAGCAATCTATCATAACACTGACAGCAGCATTTTCCAAAATTGCTATACCGTCATTATTGTACGGCACGATATCATTCACATTGAGTGCTTTCTGGCTGTTGTATATCAGCTGCTGTACTACATGATCCTCAATATCAATAGTATCGATATATCTCTCACCGGATGCTGATTTGCCCTGAGATGTAACCACATCACCTGCACGTTCCACAACAGTCATGAAGCCGTTGTTATGCAGCGTTTCAAGCTCTTCCTCTGTAAGCGCCACCGGAGCAACTCCTTTTACGATCATATTCCGGTAATTGATAGAACCCGGTGTCTTTCCAGCTACCGCACCAATTACGGATGCAACCGGATAATTTGCGCTGCACATAGGATGGTATACAGCTACTGTTCTTTTGTAGTCTGTCAGTGAATGCTTTTCCGATGTTTCGGAATCTGTTACAGAATTTATAGATGGATTTCCTGATTCAAAGAACAACATCTTTCTCTGCTCCAGATTTTCAATATAGTCTGCCATGGAAATATATAGCGATCCAGAAAAACCGCCCACCATTACAAGCTGACGCCATCCTGCATCCAGATACGGTTCCAGTGCTGACTGAACATCTGCCATGCTGGATTTTGATCCGATATTGATAACGGCAAATCGGTTCGGATGTTCGTTTTGCATATACATATGATATACATTATTATAGAGACTTGTACTTTTTCCCTGTTCGATCTTTGCCTTGCGCTGAGACATAGAATCCTCTTTTGAAACATTTCCGATCAGCTCCGCAAGCTGCTGCAAGGATGTACATTCGGTATATGGAATTTCATTTGCAAGATTCGGGTCGGAAGTGCTCGCACTGAAAAACAGCGGAAACCATACCGGCTCTATACCTGCACTTGTTACTAAATTGACCTTGACGGTCACATCAGATAATGCCATTTATTTTCTTCCTTTCTGCTTCATGCTAATATGCATGATTTCTTGTTCAATCGTTTCCTCTGTCACATCAAGCTGATGCATCATACGGAACGTGACATCCATTCCGCATCTGTATTCATACTGAATGGTGAGATAGTTATCTCTATTCATGAGATTGGTTTTGGAGCTTACCGCAGTACCGATTTTATGCAGTGCCATTCGTCCTGAACGTGCGAAAAAATCGTATACACGCATTCCCAGTTTCTGGCAAGCTCTGCTGTCATCAGAATGTGCTGTAATGCTCCACGTTTGCAGCATAGGCTGATAGTACACGCCATCTTTCATACAGTATGTACCATCTGTATTATGCACCGGTGTTGTGATCGTGTATGAAATGTACGGATACGGCGGTGATGGCGCAGTCTGATTAGACAAAACCACCGGACACCCTGCATAGTTTTCAAGTGCTGTGACAATTTTAGGCTCTATATCCGAAATCGCTAACATTTCATCACCTCAGTTTCCTTTGAATGATCAAATTTGCTTACCCATGTCAGATAATAGGCATAAACGCCTGTGAATACTTCATTGCCATGATCTCTGTCGGTTGTGACAGTATACATCTGCCCGTCACACTCCACCTTGACATTTTCCAGTGCATGAGGAATAGGAGAAAGCATATACAGGTGCTTATCCTCTTTAGCATAGTTGCCGCCGCTGTCGTTCATTGACGGACGCTTCACAGCGATACAAGCACCATATGCGTCAAGTATATCGGTATCGCCCTCATGATAAATGCCGCCATCATAATATCCCTCCTGCTGTACATGCAGCCTGATTGGACGGCTGTACTTTCTCACAAGGCGTTTCCAGTGAAAATATGTTCTTTGCATTATTCATCCTCGATTCTGTAGGTTATGCTCTGGATCATTTCGCCTGTTTTTATAAGTGGATTATTTTTCTTGCCTCCATATGAAGCAGACGTTATCTTATTTTTAGGAGGTTCTTTCAAGTCACGAGCGTATTTTTTGATTTTCGATGCAAGCATTTTTCCACAGTTTCTTAAAAAGGCATCAGAATGTTTACCTGGAGATATATATGTTTCAAGCATTTTATCTACATAATCAAGAACCTCTTCATGACAAGCATCAAAACCAGAACGTAGAAACGAACGCTCTGGAATTGTAACGGAATCTGTCAGCCAGAATAAAAGCTCAAGCTTTCCGCCTCTTTCCCATGCTATAAATTTGTTTCCGCTTTTTGACGTATAAACAAAAGTGCCGACAAAATTTTTTGCTTTATTTGAAGCCGCTGCTGCTGTAAGCGGAACAGTAAGATATCCACCATCTTTAGCTTTAATCGTGCATCCATACTCATGAATCCCGGCAAGCCAAGCATGATCGCCGTCAAATACACCCACCTCAACCTTTTTTCCATTAAGTGCCTGCGCTTTCTTCATCATTTGCGGAATCAGGTTCTTTTTTGTGGTGTGCTTTACGCTCATTTCTGGACCTCTCCTTTGACTTTGGATTTTCTGGCAAAATGGGTTCTGTAGGGCGAACCGGTTTCAAACGATTTTTCTTAACCATGATAACAACCTCCTTTCCTGCGATAGTCCCATTGCTGTACCTTTGGAACAAACTGAAATGATGTGAAATATTCCGGAAGCAGATTTTGTGCAAGCTGTATGAGCAGTGATTCGCTGCTGTCATCCGTGAAGCTTTGGGACAGTCCCTCAATACTTTCCGATCTCACACCGCTACGATCCATTACATCGCAATATTTTTGCAAAAACAGTTTTGCTCCTGCCGGTAATTCTTCAAGTG
>CAMWPG010000178.1 GCA_947176075.1 uncultured Ruminococcus sp.
GTATTTATACCTTTATTATATACTATATCAATAAGACCGGTTATTCCGGAATGAATAAACGTAGAATCACCGATAACAGATACTGTTTTCTTAGCAAATTCTTCTCCTCGTGCCTTAGCCATTCCTAAAGCAGAACTTACAGAAGCACCCATACAGATCGTTGTATCAATGCTCGAAAGAGGTGCAACTGCGCCGAGCGTATAGCAGCCGATATCACCACAGACATTAAGTCCAAGCTTTTTCAGTACATAAAATGTTCCTCTGTGAGGACAGCCTGCACACATTACAGGAGGCCGAACAGGTATCTGCTCTGTAAGCTCAGTTATCTCTCCGCCGTCCTCGCCAAGTACAGCCTTTGCTATCATACGTGGAGTATATTCTCCAAGCAGTGTAAACGCCTGCTTTCCGATAACATCAACACCCAGAGCCTTGCAGTGACTTTCAATTATCGGATCAAGTTCTTCTACAACGTAAATTTTATCATGCTTTGCGGCAAAGTCAAGGATAAGCTTTTCAGACATTGGATATACCATACCAAGCTTTAAGTAATCCGCATTGCTGCCAAGTGCTTCCTTTGCATAGAGATAAGCGATACCCGCTGAAATAACACCAATTTGACTGCCATTTTCTTCTATTTTGTTGATAGGCGCTGTCTCAGCATATTCTTTCATTCTGTTTAGACGATCCTCAACAAATACATGACGCTTAATAGCATTGCCGGGCATCATAACATATTTTGAAGGATCTTTCTTATATTCTTTAAGCTCGTCATCTTTTCGGTCATCAAGCTCCACAATGCTCTGCGAATGAGAAACTCTTGTGGAAAGGCGCAGAAACATAGGACAATCAAACTCTTCACTGAGAGAATAAGCAAGCTTTGTCATTTCCTTGCATTCTGCGGAATCAGACGGTTCAAGCATAGGTATCTTTGAAGCAGCTGCATAGTGACGGGAATCCTGTTCATTCTGAGATGAGTGCATTCCCTGATCGTCTGCAACGCAGAATACAAGACCGCCGTTTACTCCTGTATAGCTTGCTGTAAACACCGGATCTGCCATAACGTTCAAACCAACGTGCTTCATACAGGACATGGCTCTTGCGCCGCCAATAGATGCGCCAATCGCAACCTCAGCTGCAACCTTTTCATTAGGAGCCCATTCTGCATATATCTCATCATACTGTACTATATTTTCTGTGATCTCGGTACTTGGTGTACCAGGATATGAGGACACAACTCTTACTCCTGCCTCATATGCACCTCTGGCAACTGCTGCGTTGCCGAGCATAAGCTTTTTCATATTCATTTCCTTTCTGTATTTAGAACTTGTTATTATTTAATTCCCATTTCCTGAGCTACAAGCTTGTCCACGCTATATATTTGGCGAAGCTTTGGCTTTTCGATCTTACCGGTAGGATTTCTCGGTATATCGGCAAAAATTATCTTTCTCGGACGCTTATATCTCGGCAAAGCATTGCAGAAAGCATTTATCTCCTCTTCGCTTACACTCATGCCGTCTTTAAGCTCAATAACAGCAGCCGTTACCTCGCCAAGACGCACATCGGGAATGCCTATAACAGCAACATCCTTTATTGCACTGTGCGCACGAAGGAAATCCTCGATCTGCACCGGATATATATTCTCTCCTCCGGAAATAATAACATCCTTTTTTCTGTCAACAAGATATATAAAGCCGTCTTCATCCTCCTGAGCCATGTCTCCTGTAAATAACCAACCGTCCTCGAGAACCTCGGCGGTCGCCTTTTCATCATGATAGTAGCACTTCATAACACCCGGCCCCTTTACCGCAAGCTCTCCAACCTCGCCGGCATTTACAATGCTGTGATCGGGATTTACTATTTTGACATCCCAGCCGAAGCCTGCTTTGCCTATAGCACCGACCTTATGTATATTTCCCATTCCAAGATGAACGCATCCCGGTCCTATAGATTCGCTAAGACCATAGTTAGTATCATAATCATGATTAGGAAACACTTTAAGCCAACGCTCTATAAGACTCGGAGGCACAGGCTGCGCACCTATGTGCATAAGTCTCCACTGTTCAAGACGATAGTCTTCAAGCTTTATATCTCCTCTGTCGATAGCATCAAGTATATCCTGCGCCCACGGCACGAGAAGCCACACGATACTGCACGCTTCTTCTGATACGACTTTCATTATCCATTCCGGCTTTACACCCTTCAGGAGAATAGCCTTTCCTCCTACAAGGAACGAACCAAACCAATGCATTTTTGCTCCGGTATGATAAAGTGGCGGAATACACAGAAAAACATCGTCCTTTGTCTGCTTATGATGATTCTGCTCGACCTTGGCTGCATGCATAAGGCTTTGATGCGTATGCAGTATAGCCTTTGGAAAGCCTGTTGTACCAGATGAAAAATAGATAACAGCATCATCATCATCAGTCATTTTTATTGCAGGATTCTTTGATGAAGCATATACTACAAGATTATTATAGCTCTCTGCAAATGTTGGACAGTCCTTGCCTACATAGAGAAGATTATTAACATCAGATATGCATCCGCAGATCTCTTCAATTCTTCCGGTGAATTCCGGACCGAACACAAGAATGCTCGAATCCGACAAGCCAAGGCAATATTTTATCTCGTCCGCTGTATATCTGTAATTCAGAGGAACTGCAATAGCACCGGCTTTAAGCACACCAAAATATACAGGCAGCCATTCCAGACAATTCATAAGTAAAATGGCTACCTTATCTCCACGCTTTATTCCGCGTGACAGAAGAAAGTTAGCAAAACGATTTGCCTGACGATTGAAATCCTCCCATGTGATCGAGCGTCGAAAATCATTTCCTGAACCGGATTCAATGAGAGAATATTCCTTCCATGTAAAACGGCTTTTTGTATCGGGCGGATTGATCTCAACAAGACTTACGTCATCTCCGTAAAGCCTTGCATTATTTTCAAGAATGTCTGTAATCGGCATAATATATTAATTCCCTTCTTTATCTTTTTTTGTACAGCTATAAACTATACAAAGCATTAAACTGCAATCTTTAATATTATAAC
>CAMWPG010000179.1 GCA_947176075.1 uncultured Ruminococcus sp.
ATATTATATCACTTAAAAGATATATGTCAAGTTGGATGATATAAATTTGTCATTTTTCGGCATTTTGTACAATTTGCACATATGCTTTATTGCATATAATTTATATTTTTTCTGATGTATTCAGACGCATCTAAGTTAAAAAAACAAATAGGAAAAGTCTTGCATTTAAAGGTAAATTGTGGTATAATATTGTAATTAATCACTTTATATCCGAAAGGACTGGAAATTATGTCAAACAGACAGGATGGAAAGAAAAAATGCTTTGAAATTCCAAGACCGGAATTTCCGAAGAGAGCGGTCGTCACTGGCGGTATGCCGTACGGCAACAAGGAACTTCACTTTGGACATGTTGGAGGAATGCTTGTATTTGCAGATACCTATGCTCGTTTTCTTCGTGATCGTATCGGTAAGGAAAATGTAATTTTTGTAAGCGGTACTGACTGCTATGGTTCTCCTATAGCTGAAAGCTGGAGACAAAAATTCAGCAAAGGCGAGTTCGATGGCTCGCTTGTTGATTTTGTAAAAAGAAATCATGAAAAGCAAAAGGCAACGCTTGCTTCTTATGCTATTTCTCCGAATTTTTTCGGTGCGTCCGGTCTTGAACCGGCAAAGGATGTTCATGCAAAATATACTCTGGAATTTTTACAATCATTGTATGATAAGGGTCAGTTAGATCATATAACAACAATGCAGTTTTTTGATGAAAAGGCAGGTATATTTCTGAACGGCAGACAGGTTATAGGAAAATGCCCTGTGGAGGGCTGTACATCTGAAAAGGGCTATGCTGATGAATGCGATCTTGGTCATCAATATATGCCTGAAAATCTTATAAATCCTGTAAGTACACTTACGGGTGAAACACCTACTATGAAGCCTGTAACAAATTGGTATTTTAGACTTCGTGATTATGAGCATTTGCTTAAAGAGTGGGTAGAAAAAATGCAAAAACGTAAGGATGTAAGACCGGTTGTGTGCAAAACTATTTCAGAATTTCTAAAGCCGCCGGTAATCTATGTCAAGCGTGAATTTGAAGAAAAATACCTTCAGCTCTGTGACAGTATGCCTGAGCATACCTATATTGAAGAGAAAAAGAAGCCTTCCTTCACTATTGAATTTCAGACGCTTTCGGACTGCGATGAAGCTTGCAGGATACTGACAAAAAATCAGATACGCTACCGTACAGGTAAAACACTTGTACCGTTTCGCCTTACAGGCAATATTGAGTGGGGTGTTCCGGCTCCATCACTGGAAGATTCTGAAGGACTTACCGTTTGGGTGTGGCCCGAATCTCTCTGGGCGCCTATTTCATTCACCAAAACATATCTTGAAAATTCGGACAGAAACCAGGAGGAATGGAAAAGTTACTGGTGCAGCAAAGAATCAACAGTTTATCAGTTTATAGGACAGGATAACATTTATTTTTACGGTATCGCTGAACCTGCAATGTGGATGGCTCAGCAGTCGTCTGTTGAAAAGACTTCAGAGCCTGCTGAAGGAGAACTTCAGTTGCCCGTGATAGTTGCTAATCATCACATTCTATTTCTCGATAAAAAAGCTTCAAGCTCAGGTAATATAAAGCCTCCTATGGCTGATGATCTGCTTGAATATTATACTCCTGAACAGCTAAGAATGCACTGGTTGGGTTTGGGATTAGGTCAGCGATCAGTAAGCTTTATGCCTAAACCGTATAATCCTGATGCTAAGCCGGAGGATGCAGATCCTGTTGTAAAGGACGGTCTGCTGCTGTCAAATGTCTATAACAGAATGATTCGCACCGCTTTCTATACAACTCAGAAAGAGCTGGAAGGAATTATGCCTGATATTCAGCCTGAAGAGAATATTCTTGCTGATGCAAAGAAAGCTGTGCTTGAATATGAGCGCCATATGGCAAAATTTGCATTTCATCAGTGCACATATGTTCTTGACAGCTATATTCGTAATGCAAGTAAGTATATGGCAAGAGCGCTTAAACCTGATATGCTGTCCAAAGAAGAACTTTCTCAGGTACTTTCTAATCTGTTTCATATGATTCGTACGGCCGGTGTACTTCTTCATCCTATGGCACCTATAGGTACAGAAAAGCTGCGTGAATATTTACAGGTTGATGAAAGAATATGGTCATGGGATACTATTTTTGAACCGCTAACTTACTTTACAGAAAAAAATCATAAGCTTAAATTTCTTCCGCCGCGCACTGATTTCTTTACACGTCATGAAAGTCAGTTTGCTCAGGCAGATGAGGACTAAGATATATAATTCATAATCATAAGGAGTTTGAAATATGAAAAAAGAACTGGCAAAGGCTTATCAGCCAAAAGAATTTGAAGATCGTATATACGCTCTTTGGAATGATAAAGGCTGCTTCAAGGCAGTTGCTGACCCTGAAAAAAAACCGTATACAATAGTTATTCCTCCTCCAAATATTACAGGTCAGCTGCATATGGGGCATGCGCTTGATGAAACTCTTCAGGATATACTCATAAGATGGAAGAGAATGTCTGGTTACTGCACATTATGGCTGCCTGGTACTGATCATGCCGCTATTGCAACTGAGGCAAAGATCGTTGAAGCCATGCATAAGGAAGGCGTTACAAAAGAAGATCTGGGCAGAGAAGGTTTTATGGAACGTGCATGGGCATGGAAAAAACAATATGGCGGAAGAATAGTAGAGCAGCTTAAAAAGCTTGGTTCTTCCTGCGATTGGTCAAGAGAACGCTTTACTATGGATGAAGGATGCTCAAAGGCTGTCAAGGAAGTATTTATAAAATATTATGAAAAAGGTCTTATATACAGAGGCGAGAGAATTATTAACTGGTGTCCTAATTGTAAAACATCTTTGTCTGACGCTGAGGTAAACTTTGAAGATCAGGCTGGTCATTTTTGGCATTTACGATATCCTTTGAAAGATGGAAGCGGCTGTCTTGAGCTTGCTACAACACGTCCTGAAACGCTGCTTGGCGATACTGCTGTTGCCGTAAATCCTGATGACGAACGATATAAGCA
>CAMWPG010000180.1 GCA_947176075.1 uncultured Ruminococcus sp.
CATATCTCTATTTTATCATATAATTGTTTGATTGTCAAGTTGCTATACTATAACAAGTGATTATGACTGCACTCATGTAGATGTGCGTTCATCAGGTAAATGGTATGGTAACGAAGTTTGCGGAAATGTTAACGTAACGAGCGATTTCTATAACTATTACGGAATTATTCGGAACGATTTAAGAAAAATTCTTGTAAAAGGTATTGATGTATCATATGCGCAGGGTAACATAAACTGGTCGCACGTCAAGTCGGACGGTGTGAAGTTTGCCCTTATACGTGCCGGATATGGAAAAGAATTATCTCAAAAAGACGGTCAGTTTGAAAACAACTATGCTGGTTGTAAGTCCAATGGCGTTCCGTGTGGTGCTTATTGGTATAGCTATGCTAAAAGTGCAGAAGAAGCGCGGCAGGAAGCGAAAACTTGCTTACAGGTAATCGGCGGAAAAACTTTTGAATATCCGATATATTTTGACTTGGAAGAGCCGTCACAGTTTGAGCTTGGCAAAAAGATTTGCAGCGATATGGTACAAGCTTTCTGTGATGAAATTGAAAAGGCTGGATATTATTCAGGATTATATTGCAGTACAAGCTATCTGGATAGCCATATATCTGACAGTATCAAGAATCGTTATGCGATCTGGGTGGCTCAATATAACGACAAATGTACATATACCGGTGATTATGGCATATGGCAGCATAGTGTGGCAGGACACCCGGAATACGATTTTACCAATACAGGCAGTATTCCCGGTGTTGATGGTCAGTGTGATCTTGATTATGCCTATGTTGACTATCCGACCATCATTAAAAATGCTGGACTGAATGGATTTTCTAAACCAGATTCAAAGTCTGATATAGAAGAATCAAAATCAGAAAAAAGCACGCTTGAACAGATCTTAGATCATGTGGCAAGCATCAATAAGAAATTAAAATAAAATGATAAAACAGCGATACTGGATTTTGCTCCAGTATCGCCATTTTATTTTGAGTATCAAATTATACACTAAAATTTATCAGTTTTCCAGTTAAAAACTTATTAAGTGTAGTAATATCGGCTTCAGATATTCCAAAGTCTCCATCTGTATCAGCTGCTCTTAGAGCATTTCCAGATAAGGTGGCGGTTCCGTTTAAATAGTCTTGAAGCAATATTAAGTCATCTTGCTTTACAGCTCCATCTTGATTTACATCTCCAATAAGTACATAACTTGTCTGCACTCTGCTATGAGGAAGTGTAACAAAAGCATAATTTTGAACCATTGTATAAGTTAGATCAGCTAGTTCATATGGACTGTTTATATTTCTACCAACAAGTCCAACAACAAATAATGTACCAGGTGTTGTAAGGTCTTGCTCACCCCAATGAGTCAAAAGTATAGAATTTGTACCATTGCCTTCTAATTGATAACGGCTTTCACCTCCAAGTGTTCCATTTATAAAGCCACTCATTGGAACACCTGAACTAGAAGTTAGCCTACAGGAAAAATCACATACACCTGAATTTGCAGATACATCAAAATAAATTCGATAAGTCTTGTTCTCTAATGTACTCGCTGATGCAGTAATAGAAGAACTAATAGAAGCCATTGATATTGCAATTGTTGTGCTAGCGATAATTGCTGCACTTATTTTTTTTAATATTTTTTTCATAGTTACACCTTTTTATTAAATTATAAAATATTTTATATAATTAGTTTAGTCCATTAAAAAATTCTGGATACTGCCACTAGCGTAATTAATTAACATACTCAAATCAGCATTATTAACATAACCATCATTGTTTGTATCAGCAGAACGAAGAGGATTTTTTGTAAGTACAGCCTTACCGCTTAAGTGATCATTTAAAGCTGTTACATCAAGCCAATTAACAACTTTATCATTATTAATATCACCAACCAAGACAGCACTAATTGTAACAGGATTTGGAGTAATTATGTTACCTGATGCGTTTTTAGTCTCATTTATATTTATATGAATAACTTCTTCTAAATCTTCTATAGTGTTAAAATTAGTAATATCGTAGTTTGTACAGAAATTTTGTCTATATAAAGTACCGCCATCAGTAACATCAGATGTTGCATCAAAGAAATGAACAACATTTCCCCATGTGTCTCCTGCACTACCATAGTTTCTAATATTTCCTGCAACGTTTCCATTTACTTCAACATCTAATTTGACTATTCTTCTTCTGTGAGCAATGACAACATAACTTTGTTGCATACCTGATGCCGGGTCAAGGTCTACATAAAGACGATAAGTATCATAGTAGTTTTTAGTAGCAGCAGATGCCGAAAAAGGTGTTATGGCTAATGATGTAAGTGCCATTGTCGCAGCTGCCATTGCAGCCACTAATTTTTTTGATTTCTTCATTCTTGATAAACTCCTTTTGTCTGAAATATTTATATTATCCTTTTTTACAGGAATAATAAACGCTTTAATGTGACAAATGTATATTCATAGTAAAATTTTGTCATCCCTTGCATATACTATACAATAAATTCTTTCATTTGTCTATTAATCTGGCACGAAATCGTAATTTTAGGCACAAATTGAAAAAAACTCAATATTAGATGTTATTTTTATAAAAATCACATTTTCCAAAAATTCCTGAATCAAGCATCGACAATAAATTAATGTAAAATTATAAAAACAGTTGAGGCAATATTAATCGGGTGGTTGGATTTGTCTTGATTTTGCGGTAATGATTGAAAGTCAGTTTTTATACTTAAATATATAATAATATTATAAAAGGACTCTATAAAAGCAAAAGTGTTCAGAAACCTGTTATGTTTCAGAACACTTTTTATTTTTGACACGCTATTTTGATATGTTTATTGTAAGTGCCTTAGTTTTAAAATTTTGATTAATATTAATGTATGGGTTTGTAAGCGCCTATACAAAGATTAGTATTTTCATCTCCGGGTTCAGTTGTATTATCGTCAAGCCAGTCCTCTATAAGCTTAAAATGCTTTTCAAATACTTTTTTAGCATAATAC
>CAMWPG010000181.1 GCA_947176075.1 uncultured Ruminococcus sp.
ATGATACGCCCACCACCGATATCTACACTCGACTAGTCGTCGGCAGCGTCATTAGTGTATAAGAGACAGATATAATAATATGCAGAAATATGCTGCGGTTTAGGAGATTTGAAAAATGCAGATAAATGAAAAAAACAATGGGCATCTTAGTATTACATTAAAAAATGAAGAGCTGGATGAAAAAGGCATACATATCCCGTTGCCTGAAATAATTAAAAGTCTAAGGCGTTTTGCACTTATATGGTTGTCATTTGCAGTGCTGGCCGCTTTATTGGTATCTGCGGGAACAGCTGCTTTTTCTCATCAATTATCATCGGCACCTATGGCACTTATAGGATTTAACTATAGTGGGGCTGAAAAAGGGCTTACTCCAAATGGTAAAAAGCTTGATGTAAATACGATCAAGAATCCTGCAGTTATTGAGGCTGCGCTTACTAAGCTTGATTATCCGCTTTCAAACGTAGATTCAATCAGAAACGCTATTAGTATTGATGGAATTATTCCTACTGATTCTGCTGATGAGATATCAATTTATAAGTATGCTCTTGAAAAGAACGGCAATCTTCAGGCAGCACAGTCTATGCTGAATGTTGATTATTTCCCTGTTAAATATAAAGTGACATTTGATTTTTCAAAAACAACATTTGGAGATACTGAAGCAGCTCAGGTAATAAATGCAATACTTGAGTGCTATAGAGATTATTTCTTTCAACAGTATGGATACAGTGAAGCAATAGGCAATGCATCGCTTGCAGTTGACTATTCTAATTATGATTATCTTGTAGCAGTAGGTGCTTATACAGATACGTTGATCGATCTTCAAGAAAAGGTCGATACATTGAAAAATAATAATTTTCGTTCAACTCAAACTGGCTACAGTTTTGACGATTTGAGCAATGCTATAAATATTGCTAAATCATATGATGCCGATGCACTTACTGCTTATATTCTCTCTAATAGTGTTGTAAGTAATAAAACTGGTATGATAAGTTTTTATGAATATCGCATAAATGAACTTGAGCGTCAGAAAAAATCTGCTCAGGAACATCTAAAAACTATAGAAGAATCAATTACAAATTATAAAAAGGATTCTATAATAGTTCATGGAAGTTCAAATGATGAACCTGCTGCTGAATATACTACTGTTTCTGATAAATATGACAGCCTGTTCAGACAGAAACAGTCTGCTCAAAGAGATATTTCATATTATTCAATGAAGATTTCTGAAAATCAGGCACGTCTTGATTCTGTAAAAAAATTGTCTGAAAAAAATTCTGATGCAAAGCATGTTGAGTATGTTAAGGAAAGAGTTGGTATTCTTAATGAAACAGTAAAGCAATTGGTTAATGATGTAAACACTACTATTATGGAATATCATGATTCTGTAACATTTGCAAATGCATATTCAGTACTTGTACCTGCAAATGTTCTTTCTACAAGCTATATATCAATGCTTTTGGGTAATATTGCAAAACCGCTTTTTATTTTTGAAGTGCTTGTATTCATGATTTATGTTGGTGCATCTATTATTTACGGCTTTGTTATTGATAATCGAAAAAGAAAGGCACTTGAAACCAATGCAGCAGCATACACTACAGAATAATTTTTAAAAGGAATAAAAGCTCTTCTGTCGATAGGAGTAAATTTGGCAGAAGAGCTTTTTATCTGCATAAAAATATAAATCAGGTCTTGCATTTTTTTCAAATGTATAGTATAATGTAATTTATAATTTAATAAATTTAGACGGAGGGAAGTTATGCAAATAAGTAAAAAAGAATTTTTTTATGCACCTAATATTCTAAGTTATATACGTATTTTGCTAATTCCTGTTTTTGTTTATTTATATATAAAGGCGGATACCGATATTGAATGTTTTTATGCTGCACTTGCACTGGGAATATCATCGCTAAGTGATCTTTTAGATGGAAAAATAGCACGAAAATTTAATATGATAAGTGAACTCGGAATTGCACTTGATCCTATTGCAGATAAGCTTACACACATTGCAGTAGCAGTGTGTCTATGTACACGGCATATTATTTTTCTTATTCCAGTATGCATATTGGTTTGTAAGGAAACATATATGGGCGTTATGAATCTCTATAAAATCAAAACAAAGAAAAAGAAGCTTGGCGGTGCTGAAATGTTCGGCAAGGTAAGTACAGCAATTGTTTTTATTGCAATGATACTGCTTGTATTGTTTCCCAGTATGCCTCTGATGCTGGTGTACTTGCTGACTTTTGTATGTTCTATAAGTTTAATAGTATCATGGATAGGATATTTTTTTGTATTTAGAAGGTTGTAGTGATTTTATGTATATTGAAAATAATTGGTTTTCTGCTGAAAAAATACACGCCAGTGGGCAGTGCTTTCGTTGGAAAAAACAAAGTGATGGTAGTTTTCTAATACCGGCATTTGGAAGAGAACTTATACTTTTTCAGCAGTCAGATACGAAATTGTATTTAAATTGTACGGAAGATGAATTTGATTTGATATGGAAAGACTACTTTGATCTTTCTTTTGATTATGCTATTCATGCTGATAAATCGTTAAAGGCGATAGATTCTGATTATCTCAAATCGGCTTGCGAATGCGCTAAAGGTATTCGAATTCTCAGGCAGGAGTTATGGGAAACTACTATAAGCTTTATAATAAGTGCTAATAATAATATTCCGAGAATACGAAAAATACTTGATTCAATATGTGCCTCGTTTGGAAGATTTCCAAAACCTTTTGAGTTGTATTCTATGGGTGCTGAAAAACTTCGCAAATACGGTGTGGGATATCGTGACAAGTATATTTTAAGTACTGCAAAATATTTTATGGAACATGATATGAAAAGTGAACTGACAGGAAAGTCTTACATCGAGGCAAGAAATTTCCTGCAAAAGCTTTCAGGAGTAGGACCTAAAGTTTCAGATTGTATATGTCTTTTCAGTCTGGGATATCGAGATGCTTTTCCAAGAGATGTATGGATAAAAAGA
>CAMWPG010000182.1 GCA_947176075.1 uncultured Ruminococcus sp.
AGATAATACATATTAGACAAATAGGTGAAATAGGTGTATAATAATAACAGAACAGGAAATCCTGTGAAATAATTGGAGGTAATGTAACATGAGTACAAGAGACGTTAACAATAAATTCTGGAATGAGGAACTTGAAACAATGCCCCGTGAGGAGCTTGAAAAGAAGCAGCTTGAAGATTTGAAAGAGATCGTGAAGTTTGCCTATGACAACGCTCCCTATTACAAGCGTTCATTTGATGAAGCAGGTGTAAAGCCGGAGGATATTCACACTCTCGCCGATATTCAGAAGTTCCCTTTCATCAACAAGACAACGCAGCGTGACACACAGGGCGTAGGCTCGTTCCTTGGTGAATTATGTGCCGTTCCCGAAGAAGATGTTGTGTTTATTTCGACATCGTCAGGCTCGACAGGAGTACCTACAATGAGTCCGTTTACTAAAAAGGACTTTGATGAATTTCAGGATACAGAAAGCCGCTGGTTCTGGCAGGTGGGCATGAGACCAAATGACCGCTATGTTCACGCCCTGAATTTCTCTCTGTATGTTGGCGGTCCTGATGTGATCGGCGCACAGAACCTCGGAGCATTGTGTATCTGGGGCGGCACTCTCCCCAGCGAAAGACTGCTGTTTATTCTGAAAACCTATCAACCGACAATTATCTGGACAAGCCCATCATACGCATGGCAGTTAGGCGAAAAGGCGAAAAAAGCAGGCATCGACCCGAAAAAAGATTTGTCTATCAAGAAAATTATCGTTGCCGGAGAGCTTGGCGGTTCTATTGACTCAACACGAAATGCAATTGAAGATCTATGGGGCGCTGAGGTTTACGACTTTTACGGACTTTCCGATATTTTTGGTGCTTGTGCCGCACAATGCGAGTATCATGACGGTCTGCACATTGCGGAAAATCATATTCTTGTGGAAACGGTTGACATTCATACAGGTGAGATTCTGCCGCCCGGTGAAGTGGGCGAACTGGTGTTCACAACACTTCGTAAACACGCAAGACCTCTCATTCGTTTCAAGACAGGCGACATCGGCTACATAGACAACACGCCCTGCAAATGCGGACGCACTCACGGCAGAATCCACATCAACGGCAGAAAGGACGATATGTTTATAGTTTCCGCAGTCAATGTGTTCCCAAGCGATATTGAGGCGGTTATCAGAGAACTTGATGGCGTGACAGGCGAATATCTTATTCGTGTATTTGAAAAGGATTTCACTTGCAAATACTCCGTTGAGATTGAGAAAAATTCCGATAATCCTACATCTGATGATTCTGTTGCAGAGACGGTTTCAGCGGCGTTAAAGGCAAGAATCGGCGTAAAGCCTTACAAAGTCGTTGTACATCCCGACGGCGGTCTTGATACACGTTCGGAGCATAAATCCAAGCGAATCATTGATGAAAGAAAGCTGGACTATACAATTTAAACTGAAAAGTAGCGTCTGCTTGATATTTTCAGGCGGACGCTTTTGAGGTAATATGATGAATACATTCGGTAAATATTTTTTTGAGGGCGGATTCGGCTTGGAACGTGAAACGCTCCGAATTGATAAAAATGGCAGACTTGCCCAGACTCCACATCCTTTTGATGATCCGCATTTGCAGCGTGACTTCTGCGAAAATCAGCTTGAAATAATTACAGGCGTGAATGATTCTGTCAAAAATGCTGTCAAAGAGCTTGCGGAATGGGATTTGACTGCAAGAAAAAAACTTGCTGAAAACAGTGAAGATCTTTATATTTATTCAAATCCTCCGTATTTTTCAGATCCATCGGAAATCCCTGTTGCCTATTCCGGTATGGAAAAGTCAAAATTCAATTATCGCAAACAGCTTGAACAGAAGTACGGCAAACCCATGATGCTTTATTCCGGAATACATTTTAATTTTTCACTTTCAGAAAAATATCTCCGTGAAATCAAGGATATCGGGCAGGAGTTCGGGCAATTCAAGGACAGCATTTATTTCAGACTCATGAAGCAGATTTTTCGACATAGCTGGCTGATTGTTCTGCTGACCGCTGCAAGTCCGATATATGACAGTTCGTTTGTTGAAGCAGGCAGTTCGGGTAAGGTGTTCAGCGGTTACGGCTCAATGAGAAATTCCGAGTTCGGCTACTGGAATCAATTCATACCGACTCTTGACTACAGCGATATTGAATCATTCACCGACAGCATACAAGGTTATATTGATGACGGGTTTCTCCTGTCACCTGCGGAGCTGTATTTGCCTGTTCGTTTGAAACCAAAGGGTACATACAGTCTTGATGCATTGAAAAATGGTATCGACCACATTGAGCTGCGAATGTTTGACTTAAATCCATTGAGTGATGTGGGAATTTTCAGCGAAGATGCTGAATTTGCACATCTTCTGATGCTGTACCTGCTGCATCTGCCTGACTTCGATTTTACTGCAAAGCTACAGGAAAAAGCTGTTTACAATCATAAGGAAGCCGCAAAATATATGCCAGATCAGCATTATGTTGATAAGGCAAAGGCGATAATTACGGAAATGAAACAGTTTTTTGATGGATATGTCTATGCTGAAAAAGTGCTTGAATATCAGAAAAGAAAACTTATAGAAAACCAACGGTATTGCGTTAAAATTTATGAGAGGAGGGGAGAGCAATGTGCGAATTATTCGGTGCAAGTCTGAAAGAAAATGAAGATATAGGCGGCTATTTATCGGAGTTTTTCAGTCACGGTGTACAGCACCCTCACGGCTGGGGAATATATCGTGAACATCACGGAGATTTTGAGATCGTAAAAGAGGATGTCAGTTCGATAAAAAGTGCGCTTGCAAAGGAGATCGCCCGAACAACTGAGCCGCAAAAGCATTTTATGGCACATATACGACTTGCTACAGCAGGCGCAGTCAAAACGGAAAACTGCCATCCATTCAGCGGAACGGATGCATCGGGAAAATGCTGGACGCTGATCCATAATGGGACTATAT
>CAMWPG010000183.1 GCA_947176075.1 uncultured Ruminococcus sp.
ATTACATACACCTGCCGTAACAAGCTCATCTTCAGTAAAGCCTTTACTCAAAAGGTGTTTTGACAGACTGTCCCATGAAGCGGGAGCAAATCCAAGCGCATATTTTTTTATAGTGGCAGGGGACAGCTTTCTTTTTGCTAAGTAAGTAAGCCCGGTCTTATCGCTGCCAATAAGGTTTTTAAAATAAAAATTCGCCGCTGCTCTGTTTATTTCAAAGGTTTTTGATCTTATATGCGAGCGTTTTGCCTCATCCTTGCTTTCCGGAATTGCAAGTCCGCAGCGACGAGCCAGCAATTCCACAGCTTCCATAAAATTAAGATTTTCAATTCTTCGTATAAATGTTATAACATCTCCGCCTGCGCCGCAGCCATAGCAATAGAAACTCTGCTGTTCCGGATATATTGTACATGATGGAGTTTTTTCGGAATGAAACGGACAGTTGCAAACATAGATCCGCCCTCTGCGTGTGAGATTTACATATGCCCCCATAACAGTTTCAATCGAACAAGCAGCTCTCAGTTCTTCAATAAATACATCAGAAAGCATATTTTTATTTTCACCTACTTCCATTCCTTAGGAACGAAAAGTTCTCTATAAATATCTATAGCATAACCGTCGCTCATACCTGAAATGTAATCGCAAACAGCACGATGTTGGTCAAATTTATCTGCAATAGCAATATAATTCTCAGGAAGCTTATTTATATTGTCGATATAGTATTTATACAGTCTGACAAGCAGATCTTGAGCTTTTTCCTCTTCATGTTTAGCAATCGGATTATAGTATACATTTTTGAACATAAATTCATGAAGTATATTCTGAGCATTTTCTACTTTGCTATCCATGCCAATGGTTTCAGCGCCGTTTTCAATAACAGAAGCTACCACAGTAGTTATTCGCTGAGATTTTGTAATACCTAAAATATCTGTAGATTCTTTTGGAAGTTCATCTTGTCTCAATATATTTGCACGTACAGCATCCTCAATATCATGATTTATATACGCTATTCTGTCAGCAAGTCGTACGACATTACCTTCACGGGTTGAAGCTGTTTTGTTTGTATGACAAAGAATACCATTTTTTACTGCTTCAGTAACATTAAGTCCCATGCCGTTTTTTTCTATGTAATCAACGACTCTTACGCTTTGTTCATAGTGTCTGTAGCCGTGCGGACAAATGCTGTTCAAAGCACTTTCGCCGCTGTGACCAAATGGAGAATGACCAAGATCATGCCCGAGTGCAATAGCTTCTGTAAGATCTTCATTAAGCATAAGAGCACGGGAAATTATTCGAGCGATCTGCGAGACCTCTAATGTATGAGTAAGCCGTGTGCGATAGTGGTCTCCTGTTGGTGAAAGGAAAACCTGAGTTTTTCGTTTAAGACGTCTGAATGAATTGCTATGAAGTATTCTATCTCGATCACGCTGAAACTCAGTTCTGTATGGACACGGCTGCTCATTACGCATTCTTTTAGTCATTTTTTGATTTGTAGATGAGCAAGCATATTGGCAAAGATATTTGGACTCCATAAGCTCCTGCTGATTGCGTATATTCATTAAAATACCTCCATTCAATCATATAATACGACTTATATAAGTATATACGAAGTGAAAAGGAAAAAACCTCTTAAAAAACAAAAAATCATATTTTTTTTACAATTTCGGAAAAGTTAGCGTATTGCTTTTCGCCTATAGAAATTTCTATTTTGCCATTTGTTATGTCCGTAAGATCGTTAATTAGCTTATCTACTGTATCAATCTGTACGAAAAGAGAAAGAGAAACATTATTTCCAAAATCAGAATTTGTCTGCAAAACGCCGTACTGCGGAAGAATATAGCTTACTTTTCCATAAAGTGAATAATCCATAATAATATTTATAGGTATACACTGACGCATTATCAGTATTTTAGACTTCTGTACAGCTAATGTTACGCTGCCTGAATATGCTCGTACAAGACCTCCGCCGCCAAGTAATATACCTCCAAAATAACGTGTTACAACACAGCAAATATCAGTAAGTCCATTTTTTAGGAGAACATCAAGTACAGGCATACCTGCCGTACCCTGAGGTTCGCCATCATCTGAATATCTGCTTGTATTTTGATCACGAACTATATATGCATAAACATTGTGTCGTGCCTTTCGATGATTTTTCTTTACATCCTCGATACATCTAATAGCTTCCTCGCTCGTTTTTACAGGAAATAAATGTGCTATAAATTCAGATTTTTTCTCAATAAGAGTTGCAGTGGTTTCTTCTCCAATTGTAAGATATTCCATAGGAATGCTCCTTTGTATTATAGTAAAATATAGCAAAAAGGACGGTAAAAATACCGCCCTTTTGATATGCCTTACTTTCCAAGATTGAAACGTTTATTGAAACGGTCAACACGTCCGCCTGTATCAACAAGCTTCTGCTTGCCTGTAAAGAACGGGTGGCACTTAGAACAAATTTCAACTTTGATGTCCTTCTTAGTAGACATGGTTTCCATTACATTACCGCAATGACAGGTAATAGTAGTCTTTTCAAATACTGGATGGATTCCCTCTTTCATGATTTTCACCTCTTTCAAACTGTTTTATTATAAATAAACAGCAGCCCATCGGATCATGATGCCGACAGTAGTCCTGTTAATTTCTGTAATGTTCAGGACTAAACCCTGACAAGTATTTATTATATCATATAACAGCATGCTTGTCAAGTACTTTTTTAATATTATTCACATTCACAAAATAATGATATTGTTTGGCTTGATAATCGTAAAAAATGGATTGATATCAATGTAATCGGTATGATTACTTTCATAATTCAAGAAAATAGTGAAGCATCTAAACAGATATATTTTTGATATTATTCATAATTTGCTAACCTGTCGAAATACCGTGAACATTAAAAGTTTATCTGTTGACAACATCGAAAATATATGATACAATGA
>CAMWPG010000184.1 GCA_947176075.1 uncultured Ruminococcus sp.
GCTTGTCAGTATATCTATTCCTGCTGTAGATGTGAAAATATCAACCTTTGTCCAGTTCATTACAACTCTTCTCCTTTTCTTCAATATCCTTTCTTCTTTTTCTAACATTTTCTTCCTGTACACGCCTTCCATCTGCAATAAGCAGCTGCAATGCCATCTCATCCTGTGTTTCCAAAGCCATTCTGTACTCTGATAAATGTGCTATAAGCAATTCAAGATGATGAAGCAAAAGGAGTCTGTTATCCATAAATAATGATGACCACATTTTCTCATCCATTGTAGCAACTCTTGTCATATCCTGAAAGCTTCCTCCAGAAAATGACACTGCGTCATCCATACAATCATCTTTTACATATGCACTTGATACAATATGTGCAAGCTGTGATGTATATGCGATCATATCATCATGTCTGTGAGGCGTTGTGAGAACGATCTTTCCAAAGCCCATCTCTTTTGCAAGTAACGATACCTTTTCAACGGCTTCATTATTTGTACCGTAGGTAGGCGTTATTATAAAATTAGCATTTTCAAACAAATCAGGAATACTTACAGCATAGCCGCTTCTTTCACGTCCAGCCATAGGATGAGTACCTACATAGCTAATACCTAAAATTCGGCATGCATTTGTAAACTCAAGCACCATCTGACCTTTAAGCCCACACATATCCATAAGTATAGAACCTTTTTTTAGAAACGGAAGAGCTTGCTTCATGCATACCTGCGCAGCACGTTGATGTAGGCATACTATACATATATCATATATTCCATCCTCCATTTTTCCGATTCCGTCTATCACGCCCTCATTCATAGCAGATTTAAGTACCGTTTCGTCAATATCACATCCGTGGATGGTATAATTACACTTTTTTTTAAGAGTTTTACAAACGGATCCGCCTATAAGACCAATACCAACTACCAATATATTCATAATGATTTAAGTTACACACCTTTCTTAATAAAGTAAATGTTCTTATTTATTGTATCACAATTTTTATCAAAGGTCAAGGAATTTGCTAAAACGATCACAACGATCAATCTTTATTTAAATGCAGTTTCTTTGATTTTCAAGACAAAAAAGAATTTGACAGATTGTAACAGAAATAATTATTTAATATATTTTTTATATTAAACCTGACATTGTTTGTAAATATGCCAAAACAGACAAAAAATATAAAGAAAAAATATATTACAATTCACAAAATGTGCGTAAATGATTGATATATATGTAGTATAATATATATGATGATACTTATGTAATTGCACGTGAAATGGCTCTTAAAATTAAGGGGGGATTGACAAAATGATTATAGATCTCTTGAATTTTAGCCGAAATTATCCCGGAGAAGAGGCTAATACTCTCTTTCGATTGCAAGAAAACGGCATAAGTATTCCGCAGTTTTTTTGCATAACAGAAAACTTTTCTGAAGATGAACTCAATAATTATCTGCAAAATCACTTTCAACACACAGATAGATTTGTAATAAAGCTCGATGTTTCTTATATATGCAACGCACAAAATGAATCTGGTACGCAAATCGTCATTCCAGATTTATTATCTATAGAGAAACCTATTGAAAATGTGCCGAAATCTGCACTATCATATACTGCGGAAAAAATTTTTTCTGATGCACGTAAAATATTGAAAAATTGCTTTTATGATCATCTGGATATGCTTAAAAATTATAAAATGAAAATTATTATCCGTGAAATGTTGGATCTAAAGATTCATGGTAATTTACATACTATCTGTAAAACGGGTATTATGAATGAAAGCGTTATATATATCGGTGAATCATTTGATACCGAACGCTCACAAAGAAATGTAAATTTTCCTATTTACTACCATAATAATACGGATGGTATATTATTTGGATATGAGCCTGAAGGTACAGTTAAAGCAGAACTTTCACTTATAAAAAAGCTTCTTGAAATTTCAGAAAAAATTGTAAATATAATGAATGATCCGGCACTTGATATCAAATTTTCATCTGATACTGCCGGCAATAAAATATATGTTATTTTTGTTAGTAAAATATATGTGCCTGAAGTCTCATCTTCTGAAATTACTGTACTTGATAATAGAGGTGTAAGCAAATATTATCCTGGAGTAACTAAACCTCTGAATGCATCTATATCTATGAAAATGGCTGCGAAAACAGCTGATTATATGATTCAATATACTGGAATTCATAAAATATTGCCAAATGATATCGTAAATTATTATTCTTATGTAAATGGAAGATTGTATTTTAACGTAAACAAGTTACAAAAATTACAGAATATTCTTGGTCTAAGTGATGATATGGGTGAATTTATAAATTTCTCCCCGAAGCAGTTTATTCAGCAGTTAAGAAGCTCTCACAGTATTTCAAAGCTCAGAAAAAAACGCCGTACAGCTAAAAAAACTAACAAGCTTTTAGAAAATAATCTTAAACATCGAGATCAGCTTTGCAATAAGCTAAATATTGCACTGAATAACTTTCCATCTAATATAAAAAATATATCTGCTTTTGAAATTATGTCACATATGGAAAATGTATTGTCATCACTTTCAGAATGTATTAATGCTAATCAGCTTAATACACTGTATATAAACTTTAATCAAAAGCTGATAAAACATTTTAAAACTATCGATAAAAAATATTCAAAAGTCAAACGTGCTATTGATATAGCGTTATCATTTAGAAACGAGCTTTTAAGTTATCATTATAGTTTTCACAAAATTTTAAATACATATAGCTTACACATCGGCGAAAGCATGGTTAAAGCTGGATTGCTCGAAAAGACTGAAGATGTTTTTATGCTTACATTTGATGAATTAAATTTTTACATTAAAAATCTAAATAATAC
>CAMWPG010000185.1 GCA_947176075.1 uncultured Ruminococcus sp.
ACGGATATTTTCAAGCGATTTAAGTATATCCTCTCTTATCTTATCAAAATCACTTTCAAGCTTTGTAAGCTTTTCTGTTACAGCTTTTTGTTGCTTTTCCTGTACGTCATTAATACTCTTGCCAAGCTCAGACATATTTTTTACAACAGTTTCAAAAGCCTTATTAAGCTTATTATCAAGAGTAGATTGCATTTTTTCAGTTATAATGCTATTTATTTTGCTCAGGCTTTCTTGATTTTCTTTTCTAAGTTCATTCATTTCAGCTTCAATTCTTACAAGAATAGCTCTTGATTGTGATTGCTGCCTGTCCTGAGAAGCTATTAAACTGTCTCCCATAACCGACATCTGTTTTACCATACTCTCACTTTGTCTTATAGCCTGCTCCATCATAAGATTATTCTGACTCACACTGTTTTGACCCAAAATCTCAATCTGCATTTTAAGCTCATCTATTTCACTGCTATTTTTGTCAGAAGTTCTCATATTCACTTTAATCAGCAACGCAACAAGTAAAGCTATAATAATAATACAGCATATCAGTATAATGATTTCCATATTTTACCTCCATTATATACTCACCTCTATCAAAAAATTTACAATAGAGTGAGTATAATTGTTTTTATATCAAAATATAACTTTTAACGTTTACCATAATTATAACATTATGCATTCTATAAGTCAATACTTAAATTTTATTCTTGACAATCAAACAATAAGCATGTATAATAATATGAGAATCATTTTCAATTTCAGCGGAGGTATATATGCATAAATACAAGTTTATTCCATTGCTTTTCTGCACATTGCTTTTTATTAGCTGTGGATCTGCCAATATCAATACAGAGAATGAAAAAATAAAAATTGTCTGTGCCGCATTTCCAGAATACGACTGGACAAGAGAAATAGCAAAAAACACTGATAATACGGAGATAATTCTAATCGCTGATAACGGCACTGATCTTCATAGTTTTCAGCCAAGCACTAAGGATATTGTCAACATCCTGTCATGTGATGTATTAATATATATTGGCGGCGAATCTGATAAATGGATCGATGATACGATCGAAAATTCTGCTGATATTGGTGACATACATATCGTAAAGCTTTCTGATATTTTAGAAGAAAGACTGCTGCATGAGCCTGATATACATGAAAGCACACATGAGCATAATCATGAACATAATGAAGATGAAGCATTTGACGAGCATATATGGCTATCTCTTAAAAATGCTTCCATATTATGTAATGGTATAGCCAAAGCACTTTCTGATGCTGACGATAAAAATACCGATATTTATACTGTCAATGCAGCGCACTATATCGAAAATCTTGATTCATTAGACAATGATTTTGAAAAAAAACTTCTCCATGCTAAAAGAAAAAATGTTCTGTTTGCAGATAGATTTCCATTTATATATATGATGGAAGATTATAATATCACTTACCATGCCGCATTTCCGGGTTGCTCTGCAGAAGCTGATGCAAGCTTTGAAACTATTTTAAGCTTGTCACTTGAGGCAGACAATGAAGATCTGCATACTATTCTAACGATAGAAGGTTCTGATTGTAATATTTCTGATGCTGTAATTAAAAATACAAGAAAAAAAGATCAGAATGTGCTTAATCTTGATTCTATGCAAGCTGTTAAACGCAGTGATATAGAAAACGGTAAAACTTATATATCTGTAATGAAAAAAAATCTTGATATGATAATGGAGGCTCTAAACTGATATGTGTGTGCAACTTTCTTGTGAAAATGTAAGCCTTGGATACGATGGAAATATTATTACAAAGAACATAAACTTCTATGTAAAAAGAGGAGATTATCTTTGCATTGTTGGCGAAAACGGTAGCGGCAAAAGTACCCTTATAAAGACACTTTTACAGCTAAAATCTCCTGTTTCAGGAAAAATAATACTTGGAGATGGTCTTATGCAAAAGGAGATAGGATATCTGCCTCAACAAACTGCTGTTCAAAAAGATTTTCCTGCCTCTGCAATGGAAATAGTGCTGTCAGGATGTCTAAACAGATGCGGAATAAGACCATTTTATAATCGCAAAGAAAAAATCCTTGCTCATAATAATATGAAAAAATTGGGTATATGTGATCTAAAAAATAAATGCTATAGAAATCTTTCAGGAGGTCAGCAGCAGAGAGTGCTTCTTGCAAGAGCACTTTGTTCAACTCAAAAAATGCTTCTGCTTGATGAACCGGTAACAGGTCTTGATCCCAAAGCTTCGCTCGAAATGTATGAGCTTGTGGCTAAAATGAGAAGTGAAGAAAAGATTACTATTATAATGGTATCACACGATATAAGCGCAGCAATAAAATATGCAAGCCATATACTTCATCTTGGTCAAGAACAGCTGTTCTTCGGAAAAAAAGAGGATTACCTGAAGAGCGATATATATAAGACATTCTTGTCACCATCGGGAGGTTATGAAAATGACTGAGCTTTTTAATACACTAATATTTTATTTTTCTTATCCATTTGTAAGATATGCCCTGCTTGTAGGTTTGCTTATAGCCCTATGCTCTTCAATGCTTGGAGTTACACTTGTTCTAAAGCGATTTTCATTTATAGGAGACGGACTTTCTCATGTCGCATTCGGAGCAATTGCTATAGCAGGAGTTCTTGGCATATCAAATGAAATGATAATTGTTATGCCAGTTACCGCCATAAGTGCAGTTTTGCTGCTTATTACAGGACAAAATACAAAAATAAAAGGAGATGCTGCAATTGCTCTTATATCGGTAGGTGCTCTTGCTATAGGCTATCTGCTTCTTAGTATGTTTTCCTC
>CAMWPG010000186.1 GCA_947176075.1 uncultured Ruminococcus sp.
TAATATAAAAGGCTTGTAATTTTTGGGAAATTGCTGTCGATTTTCCAATTTGAGTATATGCAAATCTCTGATTGCAGCCTGTCGAAAAAATTCCGACAAAAATATATTTTTATATGAAAGGGGTCTATATTTATGACAGCAGCATCAATAGTGGCAATAGTGATTTTTGTTGCCATGTTTATCCTTATCATCACAGAAAAGATTGAGAAGCACATTACAACTCTTTGTTGCGGAGCACTTACACTGATTTTTGTTTTTGGTTTGTGTCTGCGTGATTTCGGTGCTATCTGGGACACCATCAATCTTTCGGCAATTATAAATCCGGAATTTTGGCGTTCGAGCGGTTCTGAAGCAGAATCAGGAGGGATCGATTGGTCAACTATTTTGTTTTTAGCAGGTATGATGATAATGGTAGAGGGCATGGCAAGAGTTGGATTTTTCCGTTGGCTTTGTATGCTTATTGCAAAGCTTGTGCGTTATAAGACAATTCCGATTTTTATAGCATTTATGTGCATGTCCTTTGTTTTGGCAATGTTTATCGATAGTATAACTGTTATTTTATTTCTTGCCTCAATAACGATTGAACTTGCACGTCTTTTGAAGTTCAAACCTGTTCCAATGATCCTTGCAGAGATATTCTGTGCAAATCTCGGTGGATCTGCAACTATGTGCGGTGATCCGCCTAATATTATTATAGGAACTCAATTAGGTTATACATTTACTGATTTCATCACTCACACAGGTCTTATAGCACTTATCTCATTCGTATTTATTCTGGGATATTTTTATTTGGTTATGCGTAAGGAGCTTAGCTCAAATGCTGTCACAGATGATTTTTCTGATCTTCCGTCTCCTTCCAGTGCAATAACTGATAAGACGGGTTTCATTATAAATACTATTATTTTCCTTGCAGCAGTAATACTTCTTGTAACTCATGCTTCTACTCATTTAACTGTAGCATTTATCGGAGTGGCAGTAGCGATTGTTACATTAATTACCTCTGGAAAACATATTCTGGAAATTCTTAAAAAGGTTGATTATAAGACACTTCTATTTTTCACTGGTCTGTTTATCGTTGTATGTGGTCTTGAAAAAACAGGTGTTCTGGAAATAATAGCAGAATTTATTCAAAAGATCAGTGGCGGAAATATTTATCTTATGGTCGGCATAATTATATGGATATCTGCAATTGCAAGTGCATTCATAGACAATATTCCATTTGCTGCTACTATGGTACCTGTTATTAGAGCGCTTTCAGCAACTACAGGTGTACATATTGATGTTCTTGCGTGGTCTCTTGCAATAGGCACTGATGTAGGTGGTAGCGCAACTCCTATCGGTGCTTCCGCTAATGTTGTTGGCACATCTGCTGCGGCAAAGGCTGGTCATCCTATCGGATGGGGCGAATATTGCAAAAAAATGGCACCAGCAACGATTATTGTTCTTATAATCAGCACAATATACATATGTGCATTCTATCTTTGATAAATAAAGGAGCGTTAAAAACATGAATAAGCAGATCATAATTTCAATAAGCCGTGAATATGGAAGCGGAGGTCATGAGATTGCAAGGCAGCTTGCTGAACGCCTGGGTATTTCATTTTATGACAGAAATATGCTTGATGAAATAGCGCAGCATATGGATGTAGATGTTGCCAATCTTCATAAGTATGATGAAAAGAGAAGAAAGCCTATTATTTCAAGAACAGTACGTGGTCATTCAAATTCACCAGAGGAGATAATTGCAGAGATACAATTTGATTATATCAGAAAAAAGGCAGCTACCGGTGAATCATTTGTGGTAGTTGGACGCTGTGCTGAACATATTCTCCGAGAGTATAATGGAATGATACCGATTTTCATTCTTGGTGATGAAGCTGAAAAAAGTAAGCGCATTCAAATGGTGCGCAATGTATCCGATTCTGAGGCTTTGAGTATAATGAACCGACACGATAAAACTCGTAAAGCCTATCACAATTATCATTGCCCAAATAAATGGGGAGATTCAAGAAGCTATGAAATTTCAATAAATTCAAGCAAACTTGGAATAGAGAATACGGTTGATATGCTTATAGATTTTATAAATATACGCATGGAAACTTCTGAAAAAGCAGGTTCTTAAACACTGATTTTTTATAAAATGATGTAAAACGGATAAGCGTAAAATAACCCACACCTCGCAAAGAAAATAAACATTCCTAGGCTTTGCTGTAATGTCATTAAGCTAAGGAAAAGCAAAATAGTCACAGGATCAGAAATGAACTTGTGACTATTTTTATGAATATGATGTAAATTTTAGCAAAAAAGTATTGACAAAAAGCCGAAAATGTGCGGCGAAGCCAATCAGATGTGTACATCTGATTGAAGGACTTTATTGTGCAGAATTATTGTAATATCGTCAATGATGCTGTATAATAAAACTTGACACAAACCAGACAATCAAAGTAAAATAAAAAAGAAGGAGAGTGTAGAAAATGTGTACAGGAAAACAATATGATGAGGAATTTAAGAAGGAAGCAGTAAAGCTGGTCAAAGAAGTGGGAAACAATGCTGCTGCCAAGGAGCTGGGTATTTCCAAGGGAACGTTAGGCACTTGGCTGAGTAAGGCGAGAACTGGCGAAATAGACACAGGTTCGGGAACGAACACGTTCGCCGGAAGATTCGCTGAATCTTGCGCAGCAGCTACAGGCTGAAAACAAGCGTATAAAAGTTCATTGCTTTGAAGACCGATGACGGCAGAATTAAGGGGAAGATCAGCTTCTATTGCAGAGCATTGGATGTCAGCAGAGCCGCAT
>CAMWPG010000187.1 GCA_947176075.1 uncultured Ruminococcus sp.
ACCTTACATATGGTATTGGGTGATAGCTATCGCCCTGTTTGTTATACTTAATATGTTTGTGTTTCCAAATGTTTTACAAAGAACCATAACTGAGGTAAGCTATGATACTTTGATAGAAATGGCTGAAAATCAGGATATTGGTTCTGTTAAGATCGATTCTAATAAAATCATATTTACAAATAAGGAGGATTCTGAGTCATTCAAAACCGGTATAATAGAAGATCCGCAGCTTGTAGACAGATTATATAAATCTGGAGCAGAATTTAAATCTGAGATAAATACAGAAACATCACCACTTGCATACATTCTCGTTAGCTATGTTTTGCCTTTTATATTGATAGTTCTGCTTTTCAGAGTAATGACCCGTAAAATGAGCGGAAAATTAGGCGGCAATTCTATGATGTTCGGCATGGGTAAAAGCAATGCTAAAATATATGTCAAATCAACGGCAGGCATAAAATTTAAAGATGTAGCAGGAGAGGAAGAGGCAAAGGAACTGCTGGAGGAGATAGTTGATTTTCTTCATAATCCTGATAAATATAAGGAGATCGGCGCTTCTATGCCTAAGGGTGCGCTTCTTGTGGGACCTCCCGGTACAGGTAAGACATTACTTGCAAAGGCTGTTGCCGGTGAAGCAAATGTTCCTTTCTTCTCGATCTCAGGCTCTGAATTCGTTGAAATGTTTGTCGGTATGGGTGCTGCCAAGGTTCGTGATCTTTTCAAGCAGGCTAATGAAAAAGCTCCATGTATAGTTTTTATTGATGAGATCGATGCTATAGGAAAAAAACGTGATGGAGGTCATATAGGCGGCAACGATGAACGTGAGCAGACATTAAATCAACTTCTTACTGAAATGGACGGTTTTGATGGATCTAAAGGCGTTGTTATTCTTGCAGCTACTAACAGACCTGAATCTCTCGATCCTGCACTTTTAAGACCCGGACGCTTTGACAGACGTATACCTGTTGAGCTGCCTGATTTACAAGGACGTGTGGATATTCTGAAGGTTCATGCAAAGAAGATAAAAATTTCTCCAAATGTAGATTTTCAGGCTATTGCAAGAACAGCCGCAGGTGCTTCCGGCGCAGAGCTTGCCAATATAGTAAATGAAGCAGCACTTCGTGCGGTGCGTATGGGAAGAAAATCAGCCACTCAGGAAGATATGATCGAAAGCGTTGAGGTTGTAATTGCCGGATATCAGAAGAAAAATCGAGTTCTCTCCAATAAGGAAAAACTAACAGTCGCTTATCACGAGGTTGGTCATGCGCTTATCGCTGCTCTTCAAACACATTCTGCACCTGTGCAAAAGATAACGATCATTCCACGTACATCAGGTGCTCTCGGTTATACAATGCAAGTAGAGGAAGGAGAACATTTCCTGATGACTAAAACAGAGATCGAAAACAAGATAGCTACTTTCACCGGCGGCAGGGCAGCAGAAGAATTGGTATTCAATGAGATTTCAACAGGAGCAGCTAATGATATTGAACAGGCTACAAAGCTCGCCAGAGCCATGATAAGCCGTTACGGCATGAACGATGAATTTGGCATGGTTGCTATGGAAACTGTAGGAAATCAGTATTTAGGAGGTGATTCAAGTCTTACTTGCTCAAATGAAACACAGACAAAAATTGATGAGAAAGTAGTTGCTTTGATAGGCAAACAATATCAAAAAGCTATTGAACTTCTGCGATTGAATCTTCCAAAGCTTCATGAGATAGCTAAGCAGCTTTACGAAAATGAAACAATCACCGGAGAAGAATTCATGCAGATCCTCGGTTCATAAATAAGGAGAATGAAAATGGGAATTGAAAATAAAATGACGGTTATAACAAAACGTGCATACAATGCAAGACATATAGAAACGATACAACTTTCTGCAGAGCGCTTTGATGACAAAGACAGTGGGTTGCGTTTATTCTATGGTGACGAGGACGATCATGTACTTGACAGAATGGAGTGTTTTCGTATCATTACGTTGGAAGAAGCTATCAGCATTCTCCCAGAGCTTGAAAATATTATATATAGTAATATCAAACCCACTTATTACCATTTAGGAAAAGATGGCCATTTTTACGAAAGTGCATCCTTTGGATCAGAGAATATTCCAGAATATGATCCATTTCTTAATGCTTTCATGAAAAATAACAAATGACATCAAAAGGAGGAGCTTTATCTCTAAACACACACAAAATCTTCTAAAGTCGGCTGCATTTCTTACAGCAGCAGCGGCAGCTTATAGCAGTAATGTAAATATACAGGCGAAATCGTCTGATAATTATGATTTAAAAAATACAAGGAGGACACATTATGAAGTACAACTATATCCCGAAAGGCGTTTGCTCAAGACAGATCAATATTGAAGTTGAGGATGGAAAAATTTGTGATGTTACATTCACAGGCGGATGCAACGGTAATTTACAGGGAATAAGCGCTCTTGTAAAAGGAATGGAGATTGAAAAGGCTATATCTCGGCTTGAGAATATTCACTGTGGTATGAAAAATACCTCTTGCCCGGATCAACTTGCGCAGGCACTCAAGCAAGCACTTTAAATATAATGAACGACAACTTTATTTTGCATTTAAATATTTTATTATAATAAAAAGGCTGCTGCTATAGCCTCAGGCTGTCGAAAAACCCCGAATCTGGAAATGGAATCGGGGTTAAATTTTTAGAATCTGTGTACCGATAGACATTACGCACGCCTTTTTGGTATTCAAAAAAAAGTCTAATGTTTATAGCATTTTATCTTTTTTTTGCGGTTTAAATA
>CAMWPG010000188.1 GCA_947176075.1 uncultured Ruminococcus sp.
TTTGGTAGAAATCAATAATACTTGTATCATTTCCAACTGTTCCAGCGGTATTGCATTCTACAAGCAGTGTACCTGTTTGACTGCCTGCAATGACAGCTTGTCTGACTGTATGATAAAGAATACCTGATGAACTGACAAGATTTGTATTCATTGGAATGGCAGCATTATTAGCTCCTGTATTTTCCACGATAACAGATAAAACTGCATAAGTCTGACTATTCCTGGTGATATTAGCAAACGGCGCAAGACGATCAAGAGAAATACCTGTTGCAGTATCGATATACCGTGCAAGATAAATCGCTTCCAATGCCTCCTCCTGCTTTGCAAAATCGGATACATTAAGTCGAATATACTTACCCAGTACACTTTTCTCAGATGTATCAATATCTTGTCCAAACAGATCCTTTACACGAATAATCTGCTGCTCCAGTATCTCCGCATATGTCAGCTTACGGAAGCCTTGTTCTGTCATAGGCATAAATAGCAGCCCCTCCTTATTCTTTTGTATTTACCGGGATGTATACTTCCAATGACTTCTGCTTTTCTGCTGAAACCTTAATATACAAAACATGATCTGTAGCTTCTATGCTGCAATCCTGAAGTACATAGCTTTCACTGATCTCACGCAGTGCATTCTGGATCGTTTCCCGAATCCGCTGTAAATCAATATGCTTCTGAGAAAGTGCGCCAAAATCAATGCCTTCGTTGGCATCATACTCCCATTCACCAAGCTTTGTACCCAGAACCTGCCTGATTTTCTGAATTTCCTGCTTACTATCCCGGACATACGAAATATCTCTATCTTCAATCAAAATATCGCCATTTTCGTTCAGTGCGAAATCTTTCACTGTGATTCCTCCATTCTTTTTTCACTGCCAATTGTTCCAATGATTATACCATCTGACAGAGAATGATGACGGCAGACAGATGGCAGAGCATATTCACCGTAAACAGCTTTTGCAATATCCCGCTCTGCAAAGATCACAACGCATATACTCCCAACCGAAACGTAATCTCTAACTTGATCAGTCATAGGCACATGGTCCATTGCCTGATGATGCCGAACTTCACCAGATGTTGTTTGAATCATTGTCAATGGGTGAACCTTAGCAGTTCCATCCTCGTAAACATTCAGCACGGTACAGAGCAGACATGTATGAAGTGTCAGAAGCTGCTGACGTATCATTTCTTTTATTGTAGCTGAAATCGTTGACATACTAAACCTCCACTGCTGTTACTCTTGTTATCATATTTGTTCCGTCATAGGTGTGTTCGCCTTCTTGTACATAATAACTTCCGCTAACCCGTTTGGAATCAAGATCTATTCTGGTTCCCGTCTGAATTCGGTGATTCAGCAGCATTTCAAGTTCCCAGCCACGCACCGTATCTTCAAATTCACCGTTTTTCTGTTCTTTTTCGTATTCTTCAGCAGTCAAAAGTCCTGTTTCTACAGACAGAGAAAAGCAGTCCAGACCACTTGCTGACAATGGCTGCACGTAAAGCATTCCTTTACAGACATAGGCAGAAACGCCGCATATTCCAGCGTATTTCTCAATTGCATCCATAAGGCTGCCGTCTATGTTAATATCTTTATCGAATGTATAATCACGCACTGGCTGGAACGTAGCGATAGGGAATCCCAAACGTCCGCATAGATCTCTAAGAATGCTTTGAGCAGTGCTTCCTGCACAGTATGATACTTCTGTTTCGCATTCAGAAAGACCAGCCCCATCAATTACTTTAATAGTAATGATACGGTCAACATCCTCATTTACAACCTGTTTATCAGAAATCGTTCCGGTAAGGATCACTCCCAGATCATCGCCATATCCAGCTTTCACAGTAACACAGCCTCCCTTTTTCAGCTGATTTGTGGTATTGTATGACAAGTTGTAAATGATCAGCTCTGATTCATTGGCTTCTGTATTATTGTCAAATGGAATCGTGAATTCACAGTCAAGTGAATCACTGTCAATTGTCACGCTTTCAAACTCCATGATCACATGTTGACGGTATAGTCCGGGAACAGTTGTATCGATAGCTTCTCCTCCAGACGGCTTGCCGACAACGAAAGAGAAGAAATCATCACTTTGCCGTTTTACGATTTGGCTATTCATGGATACTCCTTTCTGATTTTTGGGCGCAAAAAATGCACCCTCGTTTCCGGATGCAGATTTTCATATTAAATTTTCGGTTGACAAGTCCTGTCGAATATTGTATAATAATTACTGAGAGCATACCAAAAGCGGTATGGCGGTCAATCCAGCTCCCAGAAGGGAGTGACTACTATGAATTATGTTACATGGTCTGATCTGATTGAATATAGCATAATGCTTATAGCTATCATATCACTTACATACGATATTTTTCATGATAAAAGGAAATAGCCGCCCCAGTTCCACGTAAGGCAGCTATTTCTTTAGCAACTTAAACGGGAGCGACCGTCATACGGTGTGCTCTCTTTAATTATATTATATCCGATTTTTCAGGACCTGTCAAGGTTCTTTTTTATTTTTTCTCATCATCCAGCGTAAGAAAAACTGTCTTACCGAAGTTCTCCCAAGTGACTTCCTTTTCTTCACCGGATTCATCAATTGGAACAAGGTCGATAGGCGGAAATATCGTCCCTCGGCACAAAAATGAAAACATAGGATTTCCATAAATAAGCGGTTCATCATAGATCAGAACGTTTCCATCTGAGTTATAAATAGTACATGTGAACAGTCCGTTTTTACTGTTATACTGCCACT
>CAMWPG010000189.1 GCA_947176075.1 uncultured Ruminococcus sp.
CCTCGAGCTCCGGCAGCATTTTTGAAAAACTGCTGCACCGAAAAACTTTTTATTTATTTGCTCTTTTTTCTGCTTTGTATTTATGATATAATAAATATAAAAATGCTGAAAGGAGTGCCGCTGTGAACGAACTGTTTAAATCTATTTCAAAGCTGAAGGGTGTGGGCGAAAAGCGCAGCCTTGCATATAAAAAATTGGGCGTATCTTCTCCGTATGATCTTCTCTATCACCTTCCACGTCGTTACCTCGACTATACTTCACCAATTACTATAGCAGATGCAGCTTTCGGTGAAACTGCTGTGCTGAGGCTTACTGTTACATCTAAGCTTCCTCCTCAGCATATTAGAAAGGGATTTTCTTTATATAAAGCTACCGCCACTGACGGCGTTGATGATATAACTATTATATTCTATAATAATAATTATATATTCGATACTCTCATACGTGGAAATGAGTATTGTATGTCGGGGAAAATAAGCGGCTCTATGGTGAGAAAGGAGATCCTCTCACCGCATATAATTCCTGCCAACAGCAGCTGTCTTATTCGTCCAGTGTATCATCTTACTACCGGTCTTACTATTAACCGCATTGCAGCAGATGTACAGTCCGCTCTTGATATATTTAAAAATGAACCCTTTGAATGGATGCCGGAGTATATTCTTTCTGAGCATAATCTTATGAGACTGCCAGAGGCATTGCCGGAGATACATTTTCCATCTTCTATGGAAAATGCTCTTGCTGCCAGACGCAGGCTTGCATTTGATGAGCTTCTGGAGCTTCAGCTCGGACTTTCTATGTATAAGAAAAAGTCAAGCTCCGACTGCGCTTGCAAAATGGATGAAAATACTGATATATCATGTTTTTTTGAATCACTTCCATTTGCCATGACAAATTCTCAGAGAGAAGCTGTGAACGATATATGTAAGGATCTTGCAAAAGCTGTTCCCATGAACCGCCTTTTGCAGGGCGATGTGGGCAGCGGTAAAACCGCAGTTGCCGCCGCGGCTTGTTATTTTGCGGTGAAAAATAATACACAATGCGCTCTGATGGCGCCAACTGAAATTTTAGCAGTGCAGCATTATCATACTCTTTCAAGCCTGCTTTCTCCTTTGGGAGTAAATGTCGGACTTTTAACAGGCTCTGTTAAATCAAAGGAGAGAAAGGCAGTTATCGCTTCTGCTGCAAGCGGCGAAACAGGGCTGCTGGTAGGAACTCATGCTATTTTTCAGAAGGATGTGGAATTTCAGAGACTTGCTCTTGTTATAACGGATGAACAGCATCGTTTCGGCGTAGCGCAGCGTTCAATGCTTGCAGAAAAGGGCGGAACTCCTCATAAGCTTGTAATGTCGGCAACTCCTATTCCACGAACTCTTGCACTTATAATTTACGGCGATCTTGATATATCCGTGCTTCGTGAATTGCCGGGCGGCAGAAAGCCTATAGAGACCTATGCTGTAACAGGAAAGCTAAGAGAGCGTTCTTATAATTTTATCAAGCAGCAGCTGAGCAGCGGACGACAGGGGTATATTGTCTGCCCTATGATCGAAGAAAATTCGCAGGAGCTTCAGGCAGCGGCAGCATATGCGGAAAATATCAGTAAAAATGCTTTTGCCGATTACAGAGTGGGGCTTCTTCACGGAAAGCTTTCTGCTAAGGAAAAGGATACAGTTATGGAGTCTTTCCAGAAACATGAGATCGATCTGCTTGTATGTACTACTGTTGTTGAAGTTGGAATAAACGTTCCGAATGCTGCTGTTATGCTGATAGAAAATTCCGATCGTTTTGGATTATCTCAGCTTCATCAGCTAAGAGGCCGTGTGGGTCGTGGAGAATATCAGAGCTACTGCATACTTATGACAGATCGTGTTACAGATGAATCAAGGCAGCGTTTGCGGCTTATGAGCAGTACATCTGACGGATTTAAGATAGCGGAAGAGGATCTTAAAATGCGTGGACCTGGAGATTTTTTCGGTGAGCGTCAGCACGGACTTCCGCCGCTTAAAATAGCAGATCTCACTAAAGATATGCAGTTATTTGAGGAGACGAAGCTGCTCTCACATGAAATACTAAAAAGAGATCCAGAGCTTATGCTGCCAGAGAACAGACCGCTCCGTCTTGAAGTGCTGAGACTTTTCGCCCGTGCAGGAGAAAACGGCATGAATTAAAGAAAATTTTCTATTCACTGTGCTGCATTGTGCATATATTATATATTACATTCTTATTTTGGCAAAACATACACACTTATTACAAATCGGAATTTTTTTGAAAAAAGTGCTTGACATTTCTTTTGGTATGTGATAAAATAAATAAGTCGCAAGGGAACAGGTAATAAACCTGAGGAAAACAAGCGGCTTTAGTGGGAGTTTAGCTCAGCTGGGAGAGCATCTGCCTTACAAGCAGAGGGTCACAGGTTCGAGCCCTGTAACTCCCACCATCACGGTCTGGTAGTTCAGTTGGTTAGAACGCTGCCCTGTCACGGCAGAGGTCGTGGGTTCGAATCCCATCCAGATCGCCAGCCTCTGTAGCTCAGTCGGTAGAGCAGGGGACTGAAAATCCCCGTGTCATTGGTTCGATTCCGATCGGAGGCACCATTTGCGGATTTAGCTCATCTGGTAGAGCGCCACCTTGCCAAGGTGGAGGTAGCGA